>JAITJA010000039.1 GCA_031279175.1 Odoribacteraceae bacterium | reverse complement strand
TCCCCTTTCCGGTGTTCAAGTCTTACTTACTTCATGGGCAATCAGGTTTTTAGTTATTAATCGCGCGAGGAGAACCAGTCGCGAGTATTTCGCGGTGATCGCGGGCGCGTTTGTCTTTTAATGTTCATGATTTACTTTTATTGTCGGGATTTTTTAGTAACCCTTTCCGCGAATGTAGGCCTGTTTTCGTTATTAAAAAACAACTTCCCGGTTTTTTCATGCTTTTTCCCGGAAATGTCGGGGAGGGATGTAGCGGTGGGGGGTGTCTTGTTGACCGGGCGAGGGGGAAAAATAGAGGGGCAATCTATCGATGGATGTAGATTGCCCCTGCCTCGTTCGTGATGGCCGGCGGGATTGGCGTGATGGCCGGCGGGATTGGCGGGATGGCCGGCGGGATTGGCGGGATGGCCGCGCGTTCTGGTTGTTTACTTGACCTCGATTTCAACGAGTTTCTCTCCGGCGGCCACGTTGCTCCCGACCGGGGCGAGTATTCGCTTGACGATGCCGGTGTAGTCGGAGGAGATGCTGTTTTCCATTTTCATGGCCTCGAGCACGAGTATTTCTTGTCCACATTTCACGGCGTCCCCGGGTTTTACGAGTACTTGCAAGATGACTCCCGGCATGGGCGATTCGATGGTTTTTCCGGTGATGGGTACCGCGTTTTTCTTTTCTTCGGTTTTTCTTGTTTCTTTTTCGGCATCCCGTAGAGCTTGCCCGGCGCGGTAGGCGTTTTCTTTTTGCCTGGTCAGGAAGGCGCGGGCGACGGAGGGGAATAGTTCCATCAGTAGTATTTCTTTCTCGTTGGCGGCGAGGCGGACGCCACCGAATTCTTGTAGCGCGGGGTTTTCCTGCATTTGGTATTTCGAGGTATCGTAGGGAGTTTCTTCCCGTACCCTGGCGATTTTCAGCCTGAAGTCTGGATCGACGGGGACGGGAGTTTTCCCGTATTCACCTTTCACGAGCGCCACGAACTGGTTGGAGACGTTGGTGTACATTTGTTTCCCGTTTTTGATATCGAGTGCGCAGTTGACCGCTTGCGCCCCGACGATCTGGCTGGTGGGGGTCACGAGCGGTGGTAGTCCCGCGTCGAGGCGGACGGTTGGGATTAATTTCATGGCTTCCTCGAGGATGTCCGTCGCGTTTAATTGTTTGAGCTGCGCGACCATGTTGGTGTACATCCCGCCGGGGATTTCTGCTTCCTTGACGAGGTTGTTCGGGGCGGGGAAGTTGAAATGGGCCTCGATGGCGTGACATGCTTTCAGGAGAGCTTGCTCGTTTTTCGCGACAGCGGCGATGGCGTTGTCAAATTCCTTGTCGATTGCCGCCGGCAGCGTGTCGACGAGCGGGTTGAATGGTTTCGGGAATTGTTTCACGGCGTCGAAGGCTTCCAGTTCCCCGCGGATGTCGCGGAGTTCTTCGTTGATCCTGGCGACGGCTTCCATGTTGACGTCGAGGGTCACGCCGAGTTTCTTGCAGAAGATGTAGATTAGCTCGATGGCAGGCGCCGCGGGGCCCCCGGCGAAGTTCCAGATGACGGAGTCTATGACGTCGACGCCGTTCATGATGGCGGCGAGGACGGCGGCGAGGCCGTACCCGGGGGTGCAGTGGGTGTGGAAGTCAAGCGGCGCCCGGAGGTGTTTCTTGAACAGGGTGACCAGTTCCGCCACGCGGGAGGGTTGGATGAGGCCGCTCATGTCCTTGATCGTGATCATGTCTGCTCCCAGGCTTTCCATTTCCATTGCTTTTTGCAGGAAGTATTCGTTCGTGAAGATTGTCCCTGGGAGCGGTTTTCCTTTTAGTTTGGCTTTTAGGCGTTCCATGACGGTAAAGCGCGGGTCGACCGTGTAGCAGACGGCGCAGTCGGCAATTCCCCCGTAGGCTTTGACGTGTTTGATGGTGGATTTCACGTTGTCCACGTCGTTTAACGCGTCGAAGATTCGCGTGATTCCCAGCCCGGATGCGATCGCGTTTTTGCAGAACCCGTCGATGATCGCGTCGGGATAGGGGGCGTAGCCGAAGAGGTTGCGCCCGCGTGACAGGGCGGTTAGCCTGGAGACGTTTCCCACGGCGGCCTTGATTTTCTCGAGGCGATCCCACGGGTTTTCGTTCAGGTAACGCATGACGGAGTCGGGGACAGCGCCTCCCCATACTTCCATGGCGTGGAAGTTGGCTTCCTTGTAATACGGTAGGACTCGGTCTACTTGTTGTTGATTCATCCGCGTGGCGAAAGCGGATTGCTGGCCATCTCTCAGGGTCAGATCTCGAATGAGCAGTTTTTGAGACATTTTTTTATCGATTTAGTGTTTGTCGTGAACGAGTGAAATTATAGCCGCGAAACTATTGAAAAAAACCAGGTTCACGCGTGGTTGGAATAAAAATATTCGAAATGCTGTTGTTCTTTTTGTCGTCTCGTCGAAACCCTTTTAATTTGTAACCGGCACGGGTGCATGAGCACCACGTGATTGATAATATATCTTTTAATTATGAGCATGAAAAATATAGCAGTGTTCCCCGGCTCGTTTGACCCGTTCACGATCGGTCACGAGGAGATCGTGACGCGCGGGTTGAGGCTTTTCGAACGGGTCGTCGTGGCAGTAGGAGAGAATGCCGGGAAGCGCGAGTTCCTGGATATTACCGTTCGCGTGTCCTTGATCCGGAAGGTTTTCCGTGACGAGCCGCGGGTGAGCGTGGAGCAATATACCGGGCTGACGGTGGATTATTGCGAGCGGACAGGGGCCTCGTTTCTTCTCCGGGGGTTGCGTACCGCCGCCGATTTCGAGTACGAGCGCGCGGTGGGGCAGATTAACCGGGCAATGAACGCGCGGGTGGAGACGGTGTTCTTGCTTACTTCCCCGCAACGTACTTTTATTAGCTCGAGTATCGTGAAGGATATCTTGCTGAACGGGGGGGACGCGTCGTCGTTCCTGCCGTCGCACGTCACGCGGGAGGATATAATGAGGAAAAGAACCTGAGAACGGGCCGCGAGGGTTCGCGCGCGTGACAGGGGGATCGCCCGTCAAGAGGGGTCCTCGATCTCTTGATGCAAGCGGTCGCAGAATTTAAATTCGTAGATGTAGAAGGAGGGGATGCCTACCACGCGGATCGTGGTAAGAAATTTGAATTGCCATCGACGACAGGGTGACCAGATTCCTTTTTTCAAGTAGGCCGCGACGAACGGGTGTACTTTTAGCGTTAGTTTTTTCATTTTTTTCTCGCCGATCAGGTATTCCAGTTGATTTTCTATCTTGTCGATTAGTAACACGGCGGCTTCTGCCTTGCCCGTCCCGTGGCAGACGGGGCAAGTCTCCATCGTGGTCACCGCCATCTCCGGGCGTACCCGTTGGCGGGTGATTTGCATCAGCCCGAACTTGCTTAACGGCAGGAGCGTGTGCTTTGCCCGGTCGATCTCCATGACGCTTTTCATTTTGTCGAATAATTTCTGGCGATTCTCGGCGCGCTGCATGTCGATAAAGTCAATGACGATGATCCCTCCCATGTCGCGCAGGCGCAGTTGCCGGGCGATTTCCTCGGCCGCGGCGAGATTTACTTCCAGCGCGTTACTCTCCTGGTCTTCCCCCAGTTTTGTCCGGTTGCCGCTATTCACGTCGATCACGTGAAACGCCTCCGTGTGCTCGATAATCAGGTATGCCCCGTTTTTAAAGGAGACCGTCCGTCCCAGGGAGGACTTGATTTGCTTGTCTACCCCGAAACGATCGAGGATAGGGATGTCCGTGGAGATGTATTTCACGATGCCCTCTTTCTCGGGAGCGATCGTGCTGATGTAATGCTTTATTTCCTTGCTCAAGGCAATATCATTCACGTAAATACTCTCGAAAGAAGAATTGAGGATGTCCCTGAGGAAGGCGGTCGTCCGGCCGATTTCCCCCAGGATTAACTTGGGGGGGTCGATTTCCCGGATCTGCTTGAACGCGTTCTCGAAACGCGTGACAAGTTCGGCCAGCTCGCTATCGAATAACTCGGCGTTTTTCCCCTCGGCCACCGTTCGAACGATTACCCCGTAATTCTTCGGCCGGATACTCTCGATCAGCCGTTTCAGGCGTTTTCTTTCCTCCGCCGACTTGATTCTCTGTGACACGGAGACTTTCTCCGAGAAGGGCATCAACACGAGATGTCGCCCGGCAATGCTCAATTCCGACGTCAAGCGGGGGCCTTTCGTCGAGATTGGCTCCTTGGCGACCTGCACGGCCACGTATTGTCCGGCGGAGAGCAAGTCCCCGATCTTTCCTTTCTTGTCGATTTCCGGCTCCAGCTTCAACTTGGCCACGGGCACCCCCTTGCGAGCGATGCACGATTTGATGTAAGAATTTAGCGAGAGAAACTGCGGGCTTAGATCAAGATAATGCAAGAAAGCGTCCTTCTCGTAGCCGACGTTGACGAAAGCCGCGTTCAGCCCGGTCATGATTTTCTTTACCTTCCCGAAATAGATGTTCCCCACGGCGAATTTCAGGCTTGTCTTCTCCGTCGTCAGTTCCATGAGTCTCCTGTCCTTCAGTAGGGCGATGATTGTTTCTTCTGCTCTAACGTCTATGATTAACTCCGTGCTCACGTTATTCGTTTAATTTTTGACTAACGAAATAAACCTAAAGGCGTTTGCCTTTAGGTTTAAATTGTCTCACCGACTCACAAACGATTATTTCTTCTTGTGCCTGTTCTTCCTCAGCCTTTTCTTACGTTTGTGGGTGGCCATCTTGTGCCGCTTCCTTTTTTTTCCGCTTGGCATGTGCTCGCTCCTTTCTTTTTACTTCACTTGTTCCTTTACCTGGGTCACGAAACCCTTGGACGGCTTAAAGGAAGGAATGTTGTGAGCGGGAATCTTCAGTGTCAGGTTTTTCGAGATGTTTCGAGCTGTCTTCTCGGCTCTTTTCTTGATCACGAAACTGCCAAAACCTCTCAGGTAAACGTTCTTACCGTTAATTACCGAACCCTTGATAGCATCCATGAATGCCTCTACAGTCGATTGTACAACTGATTTCTCGATCCCCGTGGACCTCGAAATCTCATTTACGATGTCAGCTTTTGTCATTTCTTTAAATGTTTAATATTCAATAATGTATTAATTCTGGTATCTGTTTTCAGTTGGCAAATGTACATCATTTTCAGCAACCAACAAACGATCTCGTTTTTTTTTGTTGTTTTTTAATTTATACCGGGAGAAGGCTCTTGAACTTCCCGGGATAAATTCTATTTTTGTCCGATGTTAAATAATCGACCCGCTAAAGGGGGAGAATAAATGCAACGAATATGGTAAATAAGGTTATTCTTATCGGTAATGTAGGGGCTGACCCGGTGGTCAGGTATCTCGAGGGAGGAGTCGCGGTGGCACATTTAAGCCTGGCCACCACCGAGGTGTATAAAAATAAAGACGGGAATCGCGTCGAGCAAACCGAATGGCACAATGTCGTCTTCTGGCGAGGACTGGCACAAATCGTCGAGGCGTACGTGAAAAAAGGAACCCTGCTGTATGTCGAGGGGAAAATTAAAAGCCGGTCGTGGGAAGATCAAGCCAAGGTAAAACATTATATCACGGAAATCTACTCCGACACGATGCAGATTTTGACACGCGGGAAGGGCGCGTCCGATCCTCCAATAGCACCCGCGCCACGGCAAACGGGAACAACTGCCGCGCCCGAGATGCCTGAGCCGAATTCTCCCACCGGCACGGGGAACGACACGGGGAACGACACGGGGAACGGCGAGGGGAACGGCACGGGGAATAACGCGGACGTCGAAGACCTCCCATTCTAATTCTAAATCGCTCGACAAGAGTACGCGCGCGGCGAACGGGCGAGGGGCGCGCGCGATCGTCGTTCGATGTCCCCGGTATCACTCCGTTGTTCCCCATTCGCGCGCGAGCCGTTCGTATTCCTCCTCCGTGATGGGAATTACCGTCCCGTGTCGGGGGCGGAAATCCATCGAGACGAGGCGGTCGATCACCTTGAAATTCTCCAGGTCGACTGATTCCGTGAACTGGTAACGTCCAGACGTGTACATGTCATACATCAAGATATACTTCTCCTCGCCGGTCAGTTGAAATACACACGACCCCTCCACCGGGCGATCGGTCTGCTGGAGATACCTGTCCTGCAAGACATACCCGCCGGTCAGGCGTTCAGACACTGCCTTTTTGATCCCGTTCCCGTCGCCCTCGGTCTTGAAAAAGAGGTGATACTTCCCGTCCTTGTAGATAATGTCGCCGTCGATACACGACTTCGCCGCCGGGTGTTGGAAAAGCACCTCCGGCGCGCTCTCCAGTGCCGTGAAATCGGCATTCGCGTACGCGTAATGGATCACGTCCCGGGGGATATCCGGCGAGTGCATGGACCAGTACACCATGTATTTCCCGGTGCTGGCGTCGTGAATTGCCTGTGGCGCCCAGGCCCGGTCGATACGCGCGAACCCGGGAAAAGTTGCCTTGACGTCCACCCTGGCGTGCGTCCAGTGGATCAAGTCGGTCGACTTCAGCAGGACGATCCCGTGATTACTGTTCCAGCCTTGTGACGACTTCATGTCGGTCGCTACCATGTAGAACGTTTTCCCGTCGACGCCCCGCGTGATATGGGGGTCGCGAACGCCTCCCTTGTCGCTAATCTCGCTCGAGGGGATTACTGGCCGGTTGCCGTTGAGTGCCGTGTAATCATACCCGTCACGACTGGTAGCAAAGCGAATAGCCTCCCCGTCGCTCGAGTTCCCCGTGAAGTAAACAAACAAATACGCGCTATATTTCACCGGCGCGGTCGGTTCTTGTGCACACGCGAGCAACGCGATGCAAAAACACGAAACAAGTAGCATTAATCTTTTCATCTTTTCAAACTTTTATCCTGTTAAACTCGTTCATCGGCATCACCGCGAGGGTGATTTTCCGGCAAATATAGCCAAAATCCCTGGTCGGCTACAGCAATGAAGGAGACTTTGGGCCTCGCGTTAGCGACCGTCACGGTCTCTTCTGCAACCGTCTATCGACCTTTCTCCCCTTAGTTCATCCGGAAACGAGAGACGACCCTCTCCGGTGCTCTTTGCGGTGTCCGGAAAAATCTGTTTCTTTGCTCCCGTTCAATATTTCACCAATGGCAACCATCCGAGAGAGATAACAAGAGTCCATCTCGTGAAGTTTGCCTTCATTCGTAGAATAACCATGCAGGGCGAAGCAGAAATTATCCGTTGCATAGAGCAACGAGATGTCATGGCGATGAAGTGGATATTTGATAATTACTATCAGATGTTATCCTTGTTCGCCCTGCGCCACGTCAATTCCATCGACGACGCGGAGGACCTGGTACAAGAAGTGTTGATCCGGTTCTGGGAAAACAAGCAGGGGACGCGGTTCACCGGTTCCGTGCGGGCTTACCTCTTCAGCGCCGTTCACAAGGCCGCAGCAACTTTCCTGAAAAATGCAGGGCGACTGATTTTTACCGATATTGACGACCGTCTCGACGTATTGTCGGGAGATCTCGCCGCGTTCGAGGAGGAGGAGGTACTCCGGCGGCGGCGGCTCATCGAGCGGGAGATCCAGCGGTTGCCGGAGAAGTGCAAGGAGGTGTTTATCGCCATCGTTCTAGACAACATGCATTATAAGGAGGTCGCGGGGCGGATGGGTATTTCCGTGAACACCGTGAAGACGCATTACACGCGTGCCTTGAAACAATTGCGGGCCAATCTCGACAGATTGATCCTGTTCTTGCTATTCAGGACAATAGAACAACGCATGGAGAATAACTAAAAAATCCTCCCTTCCCTTTCACCCGTTTTCGTTAAAATCACTATTAGTAGAAAATTAAGATCATGGACAAAAGAGTCATGATATGGATTGCCGACTATTGTGCCGGTACCATATCAAGGGAAGATTTCGAACAGCTTGGCGAGTGGCTGAGAAGTTCCCCGCGACATGAGGAAGAGTTGAAGCAGTGTCTTCGTGCTCATCGCGCCGCGTTGGAACTGACCCTCGTCGACTACATGGATCGTCACGCGGCATGGCGGAGGCTATTGAGTTCCATCGTCTTGTTACGTCCCGTGAGACGTCGTCGTCGTGCGTGGGCACTTGCCGCAGCGTGTATTGCCGGGATATGCCTCTCGACGTGGATCGGTATCGAGTTGCAACGGGAGAGGAGGGATCATCCCGCGACTGCACTCCCCGGCTCGCTGAAAGCCACGCTCTCGTTGCCAGGAGGGGAGAGCATCGCTCTCGAACGGCACGTGACTCTCGCTCCCGCTGGAGAGGAACGCGTCCCGCTGGAGGAGGCGGTACCCCTGGTGCTTGAGATGCGGGAAACGGGGGAAGATCATCTTTTGTCGGTGCCTCGTGGTGGCGAATATCACCTGACGCTGGCCGACGGCACAAGAGTCTGGCTCAATTCCGACACGCGCCTA
>JAITJA010000002.1 GCA_031279175.1 Odoribacteraceae bacterium | reverse complement strand
CTCGCCGCGTTTTGCAGCGGACTTTCGCGCCACGCGAAGAGCTCGCCGGCGTTTCGCGGCGAGGTTTCGCGGGGAGCGGGGAGGTCGCGTCTCGCGTGGTTGCCGGTAGAGTAGCGAGCTCCCGGCGGGAATAAAAAAAAGTGGGGCACTTGCCAATCGTGCAAGTGCCCCTCTCTCTTGTCCTGCCGGGAGATATTCGCTCCCGCCCCTTGTATTTTCCTTGCCGCGTCCCCCCGCGACGGCCCGGGGGCGGCGCGGGAAAAAACAATTCCCCCTCGTCCGGCGAGCGAGCGAGGGGGAAAAGAAGGATTAATAAAGGTAATCGTCCAGCAGCTGTTGCAACTCCTTCAGGTTGTGCGCGGCCTCCTTGTTCCCGGCCTTGGCTGCCCGCTCGAACAGCTCGAGCGCGAGATCATAGTTCTTGATACTCGAGTACGCGATTGCCAGGTTATTCCATGCCTCGGGCTGCTCGAGGGCGAGCAGGTTGACGATAGCGACGTCGTACTCCCCGCGCGCGATATTCGCGGCGGAGGCGTTAACCCGCGCGACGGGATCGTCCGGGAAAGTCTCCACGGCAATCCGGAAGACCTCGTTAAAGGCGGCGCTTCCCTTCTCGTAGGTGTGGGCCACCAGGTACATCTCGTTTAAACTCAGGTGGCACGGTTTCTGGCGGATCATCGCCTTTGCCTCCGCGATGTCGAACGGGCGGGCGATATAATTAATCGTGTACTCGCTCCTGCGGAGGGTGGGGAAGATATTATTCAGCAAGTAGCGATACGTGGCGCCGCCGGACAATGCCTTCAGGCGCGCCTTGCGCCGGTTGATGTCGCTCTCGGAACGGATCACGCGCTCGACCTCCTCCTTGTCCTTGAAAGAGAGCTGCTCCACGAGCTTCAACGCCCCCTCCCAGTCCTCGCCGAACCACCTGGTTTTAAAGCGCTCGTCGGGGATATTATACCTCCCCTTGAGATAATTGACGAACGAGAAGACGCGGTCCTCCGAGAGCGTCATGTTGCTCCCGTAGTTACCGTCAGGCGAGGCGAAACCGGTCACGCTACACGTGCCGATAGAGAGATTGGGGTTGGAGAAAATCTCCTCGAAGAAGTCATCGATCCGTTGCAAGGTGGCCGCGTTATCCTTGAAATCGAACAACACGTCAGACTTGCCCACGGTGAAATCCAGGCGCGAGACATACGTGTCGCTCCGTCTCTTGATCGGCTCGACGGGCGGGTACACGAGGGCCGTCCGGTACTCCGGCGAGTAGAACGGCGACAGTATTTGCCCGGTCACCTCCAGCTCGCGTTGATCGATCTCGCAATTCCCGCAGCCTGTCGTGACGACGTGAATGATCAAGTTCGAGTGCCGCGTCCACGGGGCGTAAGGCAGTTCCAGGTTCACGGAGATCTCCCCGGGATGCCTGGAATCGTGGCGCACGCGTGCCAGCGGTTCGACGTCAAACTCGAAATATCCCAGTGCCAGCGCGCGGTTCAGGGCCTTCTCTCGTTTTTTCCCGGTAATGACGATGGGGTCGAAGACGTGCGTGTTCGCGTTATCGTTCGAGCGGACGACGGGGGTCAGCGAGAGCATCGATTGCGAGTTTATCTTTATCTTTTCAAGACTGATCGTGAAATCGATCGTCACCATATCTCTTGTTTTCTTGGCTTGCACGTTTTTGAACGCGATCTCTCCTTTATACGAGCCTTGTGCCCGCGACGCGAACGGTAACGCGAGCGCGAGGAAAAGAATGCTGTAAATGTATTTCATGACGATAATAATTTTCGGTGGTTAATGTAAGAAATATACGAGCGACACGACGGTGCGCGTCAAGCCGAAATAGTTATACGCGCCGGAATCGAGCATCGGTGAGCAGTCGGCGCAGTCGAATTTATCGTATTCTACCCGCGTGAACCCCGCGCCGATAGCGGCCTCGATATTCCAGCGTTTGCCGACGATCCATTGATGCCCGAAGGTGAGACCGCCCCCGTACATCAGTCCCTCGAAGCGTTTTCCCTCGAGGAAAGACCATAGGTTTCCCGGTAAATTCCAGTCAGCCACGTTAAATTCCCCGGCGAGCGCGTGCAGGCCGAAGAAATAGCCGTTAAAGCGCTCGCAGGCCCAGTAGCGAATCTCGGGCAGGACCAGCCAGTGTTTAGATTTCTTATCTCCATTCATCTCGAAGGGTTTATAGCTCCCGTACAACTCCATGGTTGTTTTCTCCCCCAGGCCAAGTTCCAGGGCGAGATTAGGGGATAAAGTCGCGTCAGCAAGAAGATTATTCTTGACCCCAACGCGTTGGGCGCTAAGTGTCAGTGATAGCCCCAGTGCAACAAAAAGAAAAATAATTTTTCTCATAGGATTTAAATTTCGAATTAATGTCTGTCTTTTATACTCTCAACCAAATGTTACAATGCTTTTCCTCGTCATTCTCGCGTGATACACATCAGGTGGCGCGCGCGGATGTTTCTTTGTTGTTCATTACTTCAACGTTGTCACCCTGATAAAACGCGCTCCAAAAGTAGATAGAATAGCAAAAAGAAAAAAATATCAACCCGGATAAATGCAACACGCGCGGGGATTTTTTTTCAATACATGCTCCCGGGAACGCGAATGGTAGCATTTGACATTACGAGACATTCGCTTTCAGGCGACACGTTGATAGCAACAGGGGCGCGCGACGCGATAAGGGCCGCGTTCCTTGCTGGCCGGGAATATCGGGCAAATAGCAGGAAGGAGCACGGAAATGCCGCCTGTTTCGCAAATCATGACGGGATTTTTCAAATACCTCGCGTTTGACGAATAGTACAAGCGTTTTTCTATTCAAGCATGAAAATAGAAACGCCGCGAGAGGCGGAAACATTGAAAGCGCCATGCTTTTGTTTGTTCAATAAAGCCGGGGGGAGTACTTTTGTATTAACATTTTCAACGGGAGAAAGCCCACTGGAACGACAGTAAAAGTAGGAAAAATCCCGGGGAAAACAAGTCAAGAGTAGGTTGACATCCGGAGCGGGAGGTACCCCCTTGCCTCTCCTCCGGTACTCGAAAGAAACGTATGGAAAAAAGGAGTTATATTTTGTGTTGTGTTGTGTGACTGGGGGAATAACAGGGAGTTTACTCGTAATGGACAATACCGTACCGGAACTCCCTCCCCCTTTCTCCTTCACACCATTGACAAGGAAAGATGCAAGATAGATAGTTAGTTAGTTTTAATTATGATTTGATAGTTCACTTTCATCGACAAACACGTTTCGGTAAGTTTCTCGATTCGGAGAGAAACTTGAGGGCCCAGCTCTTCTGTGAAGACCAGCTGGGTTTCTTTTTTTACTTGAATTTCCAGGCAATCAGAATTCCATGTTACTCGCTTCCAGCCTCACGGGCTCGATCCGGTTCACCAGGGACGGGTCGCGCGGGAGCACCACGCGTATATAATTATCCGTGAAACCGCGGGACGGTCCATCCCCCTCCTCGAAAAGCACCGGGCGCGTATGTCCCTCGAAACGACGGTAAAAACCAGCGATCTTCTCGTCGGAAACCGCCAGCAGGGCCTCTACCCGGCGACGCCTCTCCACCACCGGGACAACTCGCGGGATCGAGAGCGCGCGCGTCCCGGAACGCTCGGAATAAGGGAAAACATGCAACCGCGACACGGCAAGACCGGAAATAAAACGGAGCGACTCCTCGAACAGCTCGTCCGTCTCCCCCCTCATCCCGGCGATAACGTCCACGCCAATAAAGACGTCCGGGATCCGCGCCCGCGCCCGCTCCACCCTGTCGGCGAAGAGATCGCGCGTGTAACGGCGGCCCATCAACGCCAGCACCTCGTCGCTCCCCGACTGCAAGGGAACGTGGAAATGAGGCATGAACCGGCGAGAAGAAGCCACGAAATCAATGATCTCCCCCGTCAGCAGGTTCGGCTCGATAGACGAGACCCGGTAGCGTTCCGCCCCACCCTCCATCCGGTCGAGCGCCTGCAGCAGGTCGAGGAACGTCTCCCCGGAGCGCCGCCCGAAATCGCCCGTGTTCACGCCCGTGAGAATGATCTCCTTGACCCCACTCCCGGCGGCCTCGCGCGCCATCTCCATCACCTGCTGTATCGACGCGCTACGGCTCTTCCCGCGCGCCCCGGGGATGGTGCAATAACTACAGGAATAGTCACAACCGTCTTGTATCTTCAGGAAACCACGGGTACGATCGCCGTACGAGCAAGCCGGGTCGAAGCGTTCAAGACCAGGTGCGTCGCAAGGAAGACGCCCCTGGCGACCGCGCAGGCGATCGGCGACGGAAAATTTCTCGTCAGCACCCAGCACGAGGTGAACGCCCTCGATGGCGCGAAGCTCCTCGCCGCGAAGCTGCGCGTAACAGCCCACCACCACCACGCGCGCGCCCGGCGATCGGCGAGCGATCTTGCGGATCACCTGCCGTCCTTTCTTCTCCGCCATGTCCGTCACGCTGCACGTGTTGATCACGACAATCTCCGCCTCTTCCTCCTCGCCGACGCTCACCGTGCCCGCCCGTTCAAGGTCCCGGCGGATCGTCGAGGTCTCGGAAAAATTCAACTTGCAGCCCAGCGTGATATAAGCAACTCTCTTACCCTGTAAATCCATGTATCGCGATTTTGTCGCGAAAGTAAGGGTAAAACACGAAAATCTCCTACTTTTGCCCGCAAACGGGAAGCATCATGAAGTATTACATCATCGCCGGGGAGGCTTCGGGAGACCTGCACGCCTCCAACCTGGCACGGGAATTAGCACGACAAGACCGGCAAGCCGAGACGCGCGGGTGGGGTGGAGACCTCATGCGCGAGGCGGGCGTCGACGTGAGAAGGCATTACAAGGAAACGGCCATCATGGGGTTCATCACCGTGCTCAAGAACCTGAAGCGGGTCAAAAGAAATCTCCGCGCGTGCGCCGACGACATCCGGGCATGGCAGCCCGACGCGGTTATCCTCGTGGATTACGGGGGATTTAACTTGCGCCTGGCCAAGATGCTCGAGAATAGCGGGACGAGGGTTTACTATTATATCTCGCCGAAAATATGGGCGTGGAACACGGGCAGGGTGCACGCGATCAAGCGGCTGGTAGAACGGATGTACGTCATTTTCCCCTTCGAGGTGGATTTTTACAAGGCGTTCGGCTACACGGTGTACTACGCCGGCAACCCGCTGGTCGACGCCATCGACCGGCACGCGCTCGACGAGGAATCTTTCGAAGCGTTTACCGCGCGTAACGCCCTGCCCGCGAAGCCGATCATCGCCCTGCTGGCCGGGAGCCGCGCGCAGGAGATCAAACACGTGTTGCCGAAGATGCTGGGCGTGATGGGGCATTTCCCGGGGTACCAGTTTGTCATTGCCGGCGCGCCCGCGACGAGCGACGCCGATTACGCGCCTTACCTCGGCGGACGGCCCGTACCCGTCGTCCACGGACAGACGTACCGCCTTCTCCGCCAGGCCCGCGCGGCGTTAGTCACCTCCGGCACGGCCACCTTGGAGACGGCCATACTGCGCGTCCCGCAGGTCGTCTGCTACAGCGGGGAGGGAGGACGATTCTTTTACTTGCTTTTCAAACTCTTTGTCAAGGTGCGGTATATCTCGCTCGTCAACTTGATCGCCGGGAAGGAGGTCGTCAAGGAATTGCTCATGCAGCAGCTCAACGAGAAGAACCTGTCGCTCGCTCTCTCGCGTATCCTCGACCCCGGCGAGCGCGAACGCGTGCTGAAGGATTACGAGGAGGTCAACAGGCGGCTCGGAACGCCAGGCGCGTCCGAACGGGTCGCCTCAATGATTATCCAATCCCTGTCCCCTCGCTAAACTGACCGGGGAACAAACGGCAGCAACAAAGTAAAAACATTTCGTCAGGAGAGCGGTAATTATCGCGATACTTGCTAGCAACTCTTGCAAGGTTTGCCAGCAAGCCTCGCGACGGAGAACTCCTACTTTATCAAGAGGGACAACGCCCTTGCAGGGCTATTCATAGAACTTAATTCACGACGTTCGTCGGTCGTCCGGCAAAGAAATTCAAGATATTATCGACTGCTTCCCGTCCGGTAGCGATACGCGTATCGATCGTTCCGGTAGCGTTATGCGGGGAGAGCACCACGTTATCCAGCCCGTAGAGCGTCCCGGCGACGCGCGGCTCGTCCTCGAAAACGTCGAGGCCCGCGCCGGCGATCCCCTTTCGGGCCAGACACGCGGCCAGCGCCTCCTCCTGCACGATCGCCCCGCGAGCCGTGTTCACCAGGAAAGCCGTGGGTTTCATCATGGAAAGCTCCCGCTCGCCGATCAGGTGACGCGTCTCGGCGGTGAGCGGCGCGTGGATAGAGACCACGTCCGAGCGACGCAGCAACGTCTCCAGGTCGACGCGCTCGAACCCATCGACGATCCTCCTCCGGTTGTGATAAATCACCTTCATGTTAAACGCGGTAGCCATCCGGGCGACAGTCTGCCCGATATTTCCCATCCCGATGACGCCCAGCACGCGACCTTCCAGCGTGGCCCCGAGATTTTTCATCGTCCCCCACATGCTCTCCTTCTCGACGCGGAGGCGGCGATCGCACTCGGACACGCGGCGGGCAACGCTCAACATCAATCCCATTGTCATCTCGGCGGTGGGGAAGCAGACGCTTCGCGGCGTGTTGCAGACGGTGATCCCGAGGGAACGGGCGTGAACCGTGTCGATATTATCGTACCCGACGCCGAAATTACTTATGATCTTCAATCGCTTGCCCGCCTCGACCAGCTGCCTGTCGAGCGCGCGGGTGAAGATCGGGAGCAACGCGTCATGGTCGCCGATGAGGTCTAACAACTCCTTGTTTGTAAAATACTCGTGCCCCGGGAGCGTGTACTCGTGCTCGTTATCGAGCGCGGAGAAGGACTCGACCGGGATCCTGTAGGTGACTAATATTCTCATTTTTTCTTTCCACTACTTGTTTTAGCTGCAATATTACATAATTTTGCCTTCATCATAAACATGAAGAGCTTTAAAAAGATAGCGAATACCTTTTCCCTGTGTGTTATTCTCTTAGGGATGCTGGTGATGGGGATTTACCTCGCGCTGATGACTCCTTTTATACAGACAAGGCTGGTCGGGTACTTCACGCGACAACTCGGCGAGCGCACCGGCCTGAATATTTCCATCGGTAAAGTGGACTTTCGCCCGCTGGAAACCATCGTCCTGGAGGAGGTGCTGCTCCGGGACGAGCGGCAAGATACCGTGCTATTTGTCGGGCGACTTTTCGCGCGGTTAGACTCCGTGCGGCTCATGCATCGCTCCTGCGTCGTCAGGGAGTTACGCCTCGAGAAAGCGTTCCTCGACTACCGCGTGCCGGACGGTGGAGGCTCTCCCCTCGACTCCCTCCTGGCGGCCTTCTCGCGAGGGGACGACGCGCCGGGGAACGCGCCCGGGTGGAGGATAAACCTCTCCGGGATAGAGCTGCGCGACTGCCGCGTCAATTACGCGGACGCGGACCCGCGACCCGTCGAGGCCGGCGTCAACTGGACGGACATGGAATGTCAGGAGGTCTACGCGACGCTCCGCGCGATAGAGTTCCCGGGTGGGGGCTTCCGCGCTCGCGTGGAGGGCCTGCGCCTGAAGGAGAAGTCGGGGCTAACGCTGCACGAACTGACCGCCAACGTGTTCGCGGATAGCGCGCGGCTGCTCGTGACGGACGGTAGCCTGCGCGTGGAAGAGAGCCGGTTGCACCTCGATACCCTCGCCTACGAGTGGATCCCCGGGGCCGGGTACTGGCGCGATTTCGTCAGGAAGATGCCGCAACGCTATCTCTTTTCCGACGCGGAGGTGCACCTCGACGACCTGTTCTATTTTAGCGACGCGCTACAGGACTTGCACGGCGTGGTCTCGGGAAGCGGCGAGGTGTATAATACCGTGGATAATCTCGCGGGAAGGAATATAGATCTCTTTATCGGCGAGAAAAGCCGCGTCCGCGCCGACTTCCGCGCCAACGGGCTGCTACGCGTCGAGGATGCCCGCCTCGAGATCGATTTGCAGGAGACGCTGCTCTCGCCAGCGGAGTTACGAGGTCTCTACTTGCCGTGGATAGAGGAACATTACCTCCCCATACCCGGGATACTCGACCGGTATGATACTTTTAATATATCCGGGACGTTCTCGGGAGAACTTCTTGATTTTATTATCACGGCGCGCTGTACCACTCCCGGCATAGGGGGGAATGTCGTCGTGACTTACCGGTCCGGCGAGAATGGCTATGACTATGCCGGCGAGTTGCACATGGATCACGTCGATTACGCCCGCCTTTCCGGGCAGGATTTCCTGGGAGCGGGCACTTTCGACGGGAAGTTCTCCGGGGGATACCCGCGCGATACCTCCTTCCTGTTCGAGGGAGAGGCCGCGCGGGTATCCCTCTTCGACGGCGTGACGCGGGACGTCAAGCTCTCCGTGAACGGCACGGGAAACCGCTATCACGTCCGCGCTTCCGTCGACAACGACTCCGTGCGCGCGCTGGTCGCGGCAGAATACGAAACGAGGGATTCCATGACCTCCATACGCGCCCGGGGAGAGATGAGCGTCAGGAAATGGGACTCCTGGGCGCCAACCCTCTTCGCGCCCGGGGAGTCCATCGCCGCGCGGTTCGCCGGGGAATGGAACGAGGGACGAAAGGGAGGGCGCGACGAATGTCGGGCAGACCTCCGGCTCTCCCTGGGCTATTCCAACGAGCGCGGGAGTATCGAGATCGATCCCCTGCATTTCGCGCACGCCATGATCGCCGGGGAAGGACGGACGACCCTCGAGTCGAACCTCGTGGATGTTGAACTCGCCGGGAATTACCAGGGGCTACAACCGGGAAAGCTATGGGACTATCTCCTGTATACCTACTTCCCGTCGAGCGAACAGGCAGTCAGGCAACCACTCCCCGGCCTCGACCTCTCGTGTTCCGTCGTCATGAAGAATCTCAACGCCATCCTCCCGCTCCTCTACCCCGGCGTCTCTCTCTCGGACCAGGCAACTCTCCTCGCGCGCCACGAGCAAACGGGGGATATCCGCCTCGAGTTCACCGCCGACTCTATCGACTGGGAGATGCTGCACCTCCGCCAACCCAAGCTGCGCGTCAACGGGAATAGCGACTCTATCAAGAGTACGTGCACGGTGGCCATGCTCCATTACGAGCCAATCGGGAAGATCTATAACCTCCGCGACGCGACAAGGATACGCGCCGACCGCGTCTCGAACGAACTCACCTGGAATAACTGGGGAAGGGAGACGTATAGCGGGGCCATCTCTTTCGATATCGGGCTGGCACGCTACGGGAACTGGCGCGTCACACAGCTGCTCGTCCACCCCGGCGTCATCATCATCGGCGACGCCACATGGAGAATAGGACAGTCGCTCGTCCTACGGGAGCGCGATAATTTCTTTATCAATAATTTCGAGATACAACGCGACGACCAGCTCTTCCGCCTCAAGGGACGCGTCGGCGAGAACCCGCGAGATACCCTCCTCGTGCAGTTCGAGAATCTCAAGCTCGCCGACGTCGGCCATTTGATCCCCGGGAATCGCCTCCCGCTATTCGGCCTGCTCAACGGGCGCGTGCGCCTGCAAGATCTCTACCATGATCGCCTCGTTCACGCTAATATCGAGCTTACTAACTGGGGAATCGCCGGTGACACGCTCGGCGTGCTCGGCGCGCATTCTTACTGGGACGACAGACAGCAGATCCTGCGCATCGATGTCGCTAACCGTACCAATGACAGGGATTCCCTCTACGCGACGGGACATTACGACCCCTCGAAGAATCTCGTCGACATGAATCTCGTCACCTCTATCGATGCCGGGCGCGTCACCAGGTATTTCCCCGGAATCCTCGGACGCGGCTCGGGCCGTATTTCCGGGGGACTCTCCCTGAAAGGCCCTTCCGGGGACCCGCGGCTCGACGGTTTCTTGCACTTCGATCACGTCGCGATCCCCGTCGAACCCGTCCACACGACTTTCACGCTCAACGATCGCGTCGAGATCAAGGGGAGTCGAGTGATCTTCGATCACCTGCAACTGCTGGATAATAACGCGAATACCGCCAGCATCTCCGGGTATCACGACATCGAGACGGGACGACCGGACGTGAACCTGCAATTCAAGAATTTCATGATCGTCGACGCGACAGCAACAGGACAAAGCGCCGCGTACGGGCAACTCGCCATCACGGGAAGAACTAGAATCCACGCGCCCGCGGGTATCTATACCCTCACCGCTAACCTGAAAACAGAACACTCGCGACTGTTCGTGCCGCTCGGGAGCACGGGGCTGGACGACGAGTATAATTTCTTGCATTTTAGCAATACCGCCCGCGACGCCAGGCCCGCCGCGGCAAGTCGCCGGAGACAAACGCCCGCCACCGCGCCATTCGATTTCGACGTCTCCGTCGAGGTCACTAACGATCTCGAGCTGCAACTGATCCTCGACCCGACCGTCGGGGATATCCTCAAGAGTGTCGGGAAGGGCGACCTGCGCGTCTCTATCGGCAAGGACAACCAGCTGAATCTCTTCGGGGAGTATGCCATCGAACAAGGGGAATATCTCTTCACGATGGGAAATCTCGTCAACAAGCAGTTTATCCTACACCCGGGCGGGCATATCACCTGGAACGGCGACCCGACGAACGCGACTATCGATGTCACCGCCCTCTATCCCCTCCGTACCGCCCTCGGCGATCTCGTGCAGGATGCCGTCAGCGACTGGGACACGCGCGACTATACTACCAAGATCCCCGTCGAGTGCACCCTGCACCTCACCGATAATCTCATGAATCCTACCATCAACTTCGGCATCGAGTTCCCGTCGCTCGATTCGCGCACGCGGGGTACACTGCAAGGCCTGCTCGATAGCCCCGACGAGATCAACAAGCAAGTGTTCGCCCTCCTCCTCATGAATCGATTCTACCCGCGCGACCAGCAGGACGTGGTGATTAGCGACGCCAGCTACCAGACAGGCGTGGCCACCGCGAGCGAGATGCTCTCCAGACAGTTCTCCAGATGGCTCTCGCGGCTCGCCTCTAATCTCGACGTGGACGTGGCCTACCGGCCCGGCGACCGCGAAACGAATAACGAGTTCGAAGTGGCTCTCTCTACCCGCGTGTGGAATAATCGCGTCTCTATCTCCGCCAACGGTAACGTCATCGAGAAAGCAAAGGATACCGGGCAAACTCCCGTCACCGGCGATTTCGACGTCGAGGTCAAGCTTAACCCGCAAGGCACGCTCAAGCTGGAGGCTTACTCGCATACCGATACCAAGATCACGTATAACGCCACCGAAACCGTGCAAGGAATCGGGGTCTCTTACCAGGAGCATTTCGACACTTTCCGCGAGTTGCTCCGGAATTATCTCGGGCTATTCAAAAGCAAACAACAACGATTGAAATAAGACACCTATACATGTAACACTTAAAAAAAAGTAAAATGAAAGCAACCGATTACATCCAACGAGAAGCCAAGTACGGCGCTCACAACTATCACCCGCTACCCGTCGTCCTCCAAAGAGGAGAGGGCGTCTATCTCTGGGACGTCGAGGGAAAACGCTATTTCGACTTCCTGTCCGCTTACTCGGCCGTCAACCAGGGACACTGCCACCCGGAGATCATACGGGCCATGACCGAACAGGCAAAGGTGCTCACCCTGACTTCCCGCGCCTTCTATAACAATGTCCTCGGCGAGTGGGAAGAATATGTCACCCGCTATTTCGGGTATGACAAGGTGCTGCCCATGAATACCGGCGCGGAGGCCGACGAGACCGCCCTCAAGTTGTGCCGGCGCTGGGCTTATGACGTCAAGGGTATCGCACCGGACCAGGCGCGGATTATCGTCTGTGACGGGAATTTCCACGGGCGAACCATCACTATCGTCGGCCTCTCCGATGACCCCTCCTCGTACGCCGGGTTCGGCCCTTTTACACCAGGGTTTACCCGGATTCCTTATAACGACATCCCCGCCCTCGAACGGGCGCTCGAGGATCCCAACGTCGCCGGGTTCTTGCTCGAACCCATACAGGGAGAGGCCGGAGTCTATGTCCCCGACCCGGGATATCTCCGGAAGGCCGCCGACCTGTGCAAGGCTAAACGCGTGCTCTTCATCGCCGACGAGGTGCAAACAGGGATCGCGCGCACGGGACGCATGCTCGCCTGCGATCACGAGGAGGTGAGACCAGATATCCTTATCCTCGGTAAAGCTCTCTCGGGAGGGGCCATGCCCGTCTCCGCGGTCCTCGCCGACGACGAGATCATGCTTACTATCAAACCCGGCGAACACGGCTCTACCTACGGCGGTAATCCCGTCGCCTGCCGCGTCTCTATCGCCGCGCTGCAAATCGTCAAGAACGAGAATCTCGTCGATAACGCGAAACGTCTCGGGGTGATCTTCCGCGACGAGATCGGGAGTATCCGCTCCGAACGCGTGGAGCTCGTCCGGGGAAAAGGGTTGCTGAACGCTGTCGTCATTCGCCCCACCGGAAACGAAACCGCCTGGGACGTGTGCCTCAAGTTGCGCGACAACGGGCTGCTCGCCAAACCTACACACGAGCATATCATCCGCTTCGCCCCACCGCTCGTTATCACCGAACCCGAGCTGCATGAGGCTATCGAGATTATCAAGAAAACAATTAACGATCTCGACAACCGGGCATGATGTCTCGTTAACGCGAAACTCCTACTATCCCACCGGGGGCGATGAATCACTATTCGTCGCCCCCTTCTCTTTTTACCTCACCCCCCTTGGAAAACGAGCTACACGATCCCTCGAGAGGTTCCCCCACCGCGGGAGGGGAACGGGAAGACAAGAGTAGTAGTACGGGGAATTACCGGCAATAATCAGGTGTAAATAGTCGCCTCTTTCCCGGTGCGCGGACACGCGATAAACAAGTAAAAAAAGTGCCCGCGAAAAAATATGGAAAGAAAAACAAGGATTCTCTTGCTTTTAACAATTTTCCAAGACTATATTTGCGGAATCAAAAGCAGGAAAAATTCATAAAACAAAAAGATGAAAAGTAAAGGTAGTATACATCGCGGGGCGATAGCTCTCTTGGCGGCGGCGCTCGCGTTCACCTCTTGTATACGGAATATTGACGAGGGAAACACCGCGTTGCTCGAGGCGGGGGATAGCGCGGCGCTCGTCACCTTATCGTTGACGATGCCTGCCTCGCCGGCCACGCGCGTGGTTGGGACGAATGTCGAGAATCACGTGGAAGATATCGACGTGCTGCTCTTCACGACGAGCGATAACAACTACTACTACCGGGCTTCCGGGATGGATATTAGCACTGACCCGGCCTCTTCCGC
>JAITJA010000108.1 GCA_031279175.1 Odoribacteraceae bacterium | reverse complement strand
ACGAGACTCGAACTCGCGACCCCGTGCGTGACAGGCACGTATTCTAACCAGCTGAACTACCACACCGTGATTGTAGGAGAACCACTATTATTCTCAACTGCGGGGCAAAGGTAGAAACTGTATTTGAACCTGCAAAATAAATCGTGATTTTTTTTCTTCAGTTGTATTTACTAATTGGATCTACCGTAGTTCTTCTGTTTTTTGTTTTACATTTGTGGCGTATTAATATCAAATAAACTTAATAGATAGAATAATGAAAATTCCTGTAGATTTGAAGTATACCCGCGAGCACGAATGGATTCGTGTCGAAGGGAAAGAAGCCGTGGTTGGAATTACCGATTACGCGCAGAGCCAATTAGGCGACATTGTCTTCGTGGAAGTAGAAACGGAAGGAGAGAGCTTGGAGGCAGGCAGTGTCTTCGGTACTGTAGAGGCAGTGAAGACCGTTTCCGATCTTTACATGCCGATTGCCGGCGAAGTCTTGGATTTTAACGAAGCGGTGGAAGACAACCCGGAACTGGTGAATACCGATCCTTACGGGGAAGGGTGGATCATTAGAATCAAGATCGAGAACGAAGAACAACTTGATGGTTTATTGAGTGCCGAGGCGTACAAGGCACACATTTAAGTGTAATTTAATAGAGAACTGTATGCATTCTCCGACGAGGGAATGGATACAGTTTCTATTTTTATCATGATAGATTATGACGTTGATCAAATCAATATCGGGGATACGCGGTACCGTTGGAGGAACACCAGGTAATAATTTGACTCCCCTGGATGTCGTGAAATTCGTGTCGGCCTATGCTACTTGGCTCAAAGAAGAGAGAGGCAAAGAGCGGGCAAAGATCGTCATCGGACGAGACGCCCGGATTTCGGGAGCGATGTACGCCCACTTGATAGAAGCCACATTATCAGGGCTGGGACATGATGTGGTAAATATTGGTTTGGCAACGACGCCGACCACGGAGATTGCCGTTATCTCGGAAAAGGCAGACGGGGGAATCATCTTGACTGCCAGTCATAATCCCAAACAATGGAATGCCTTGAAACTACTGAATAGCCAAGGCGAATTTCTCTCGGCAGCGGATGGAATTAAAGTACTAGAGTTGGCCGAGAAAGAGTCATTCACGTACGTCGGGGTAGAAGCCCTGGGGGGAACGACATCCCTTGATTACACCGACTATCACATTCAACACGTGTTAGGGCTGGAGCTGGTCAACCGGGACGCGATCACTCGTGCAAACTTGAAGATCGTGGTAGATGCTGTCAACTCCGTGGGAGGAGTAGTGATTCCCATGCTATTAAAGGCACTGGGGGTACAGGATATCATCGAGTTGAACTGCGATCCGACGGGACAATTTGCCCATGACCCGGAGCCGTTACCCGAGAACTTGACCCAAATATCAGCGAAAGTACGGGAGAGCGGGGCTGATCTAGGAATTGTAGTTGATCCGGACGTGGAT
Source organism: Odoribacteraceae bacterium (assembly GCA_031279175.1). Classification (GTDB taxonomy): domain Bacteria; phylum Bacteroidota; class Bacteroidia; order Bacteroidales; family Marinifilaceae; genus JAIRKS01. Next base: position 8,135 of record JAITJA010000108.1, on the reverse strand, counting down.
CGTCTGGCGCTGGTATGCGAGAATGGAGAAATGTTTGGTGAAGAATACACCCTGGTCGCCGTTGCAGATTACGTGTTGCAGCACACGCCGGGAAATACTGTTTCCAATCTATCTTCTTCCAGGGCCTTATGCGACATCACGCTACGATATGGACACTCTTATAACACGGCGGCGGTAGGAGAGGTAAATGTAGTGACCAAGATGAAAGAGACGCGAGCCGTTATCGGTGGTGAAGGAAACGGGGGAGTGATCTATCCCGAGAGCCATTATGGTCGTGACGCCTTAGTAGGCATTGGTTTATTTCTCTCTCATTTCGTGACATGCAAGAAATCGATGACCCGTTTGAAAGCAGATTATCCCTCTTATTTCATCTCGAAAAACAAATTAACGCTAACACCAGCGGTAAACGTGGACGCCATCCTGGAGGGATTAAAAAAGCAATATGCCTCGGAAGAGATCACCGACATTGATGGGGTAAAGATTGATTTCGCGTCGGGATGGGTGCATTTACGCAAGTCCAATACCGAGCCGATTCTTCGGATTTACTCGGAGTCAAAAGACGAACAATCCGCCATCGACCTGGCCCAACAAATCATCCTATCGGTCAAGCGCATGATTAATGAATAGACACTTGAACTCGAAAATCATCGCGTACTCTTACTCTATAACGTGAGTTCGACGTAGGTCCTCCCGCCGGACAACTATCGGCATACTTCCCGGGAGTATTGGAAAAGAGATAAGACATGAAACAACTTATCTCTTTTCTTTTGGGGGGAAGCGTACCGGGTAAAATAACAATTTCTCAAGCTTACAAACTGTACACGCGGGCATAAGCGGATCATCTAAAACTCCTCCGGGAGATCGTTATCATTTGACAAACTACATGTGCATCAGGACAACCGCGTCTTCATTTTGTTATGATTTTCAAGTGGGATAGTGACTGGCGCGACGGCCCGCCCGCGCGTGTCGGGGTAAATTTCACGACAATATCCATTGCACGAGGCATGTCAACGTGACTAACTCTTGAAAACAACCGTATTTACATGGGAACAAGCCACACCGGGACAGTGAAAAGAGTCGAAGAGATCGTCGATAAATACCGGGATGCTTTTACCAGGACGGGGCGATCCCACGGGTAATCCACGACCCCTTTTTTCGCGACAGGACAGCCGGGTCACGATAAGAACTTACGATTGTTTGAAGCAATGATGAAGAAGCATTTGCCCTGACACACGCGCTCCCAAGAAGATCTTTGTCGTCTGACAAACCACACACATCAAACTTCAAACAAGACTAATTATGCTCTCGGTAGGGGACGCCCTCCCCGTGATCCCGGAAAATATACTGACAACCGTCCGGTGGGAGCTATCTATCCCGTCCACCTCCTACTTTTCCAGCTTCCTCCCGGGTCGAGCTCACGTTACATACAACACCAATCCCTTCAGATACTCCCCCTCGGGGTGATAAATACTTACCGGATGATCTGCCGGTTGGGTAAGCTGGTGCAAAATCTTCACCTCGCGTCCGGTATTGGCGGCGGCGGTGAACACGGTTTGGCGGAACAACTCCCTCGTCATTACCTGCGAGCAAGAAAACGTAAAGATCAACCCTCCCGGGCGGATCACCTCGATACCTTTACGATTCAACTTCTTGTAACCTTGAACAGCATTCTCCAGCACGTTCTGGTGCTTGGCGAAAGCGGGAGGATCCAGTACAATCAAGTCATACGCGTCGCGAGAACGCTCCAGAAACCGGAAAGCATCCTCCACGAACGCCTCGTGCCGACCATCATCTGGAAAATTCAACCCGACATTCTCGTTTGTCAACTCGATAGCCTTGACCGAGATGTCCACGGAATGTACCTGATCTGCCCCTCCTCGCATGGCGTAACAAGAAAATCCACCGGTATAACAAAACATGTTCAACATGCGTTTCCCCCTCGCGTACCGTTCAAGCAAGACGCGATTCTCGCGTTGGTCCACGAAAAAACCGGTTTTCTGTCCTTCTATCCAATCCACGTTAAATCTCAGGCCATTCTCGAGAACGACGCGACCATCGGCATACCCGTGGAGATAGCCATTCTTCGGGTGAAGACCGGCCTTAAAGGGAAGCGTCGCTTCCGACTTGTCATAAACGGCGACCAACTGATCCCCCAGCACCTCGACGAGGGCCTGCACGATAGCCGCGCGTGACAAATACATCCCCATCGTGTGACACTGCACGACAGCCACCCCCGCGTAAAAATCAACGATCAACCCCGGGAGATTATCTCCCTCGCCATGCACTAGCCGGTAGACATTCGTGTCACGAGCTAGACAGACAGCGACACGGGCACGATAAGCCTGTTCGACGCGTTTCGTCCAGAAGGCCTGATTGACCTCCTCCTCCTCGAAGCTCAGCACGCGCGCGGCGATACTCTTCTCCTGGTAATGTCCTATAGCCAGGAAGCGTCGTTCGTGGTCGTATATCTTGACCACCTCCCCCTCGTTTATTCCCGGGCTTTTCCTGGCGATTGCCCCCGAGAACACCCAGGGGTGATAGCGAAACAGGGATCGTTCCTTGCCTTCCTTCAAAATAATCTCATTCATAATTCTTCTCGTAAACCGTCTGTCGCGAGGTAAATAAAGAACCGGGAACTCCTTATTCAGTCATTCCCGGTCCCCAACCTTGCATCTTCCTTACACGTTCAGTAACTCTCTCGCCTTTTCGAGGATTGTAATATCATCCAGGACGACGATTCCCCCGTCGGGACCTTGTTCGATATGAATGCCGGCAGCATTCCCGCCGTCATACTTTCCCGAACCGAAATAGTTTCGAACAGTGTCAATGTTGATGTTCAACTCGTCTGCGATTCTTTGCATACTACCGTGAGGAAGTTGGTCTTTAATCTTCCTCAACTCATTAAATGTAATGGTGTAAGTCATAAATATAGCGTTTAGGGTAAATATCTGCCACTAAATGTAGGGCCTTATTTTGACACCACCAAATTTCACGGGAAAGTAAATTCTTTTTTATGCAAATGTAACATCCGTTTCACATCTGCAAGCATTCGATACGCTACCTTTGCTGCACGTGAAAAGGCGCTCGCGCCCTTCCCGAAATCAACCTGTAAAAAGACCAGAAGTGTTTCAAGACTTAAATATCAGCAAGCCGATTTTGAGGGCATTGGAAGAGGCCGGGTTCGACACCCCGACGCCAATACAAGAAGAGGTTTTCTCGCTTGCCCGCTCGGGCAAGGACATCATAGGTATTGCCCAAACGGGAACGGGGAAAACCTTGGCCTACTTGATCCCGCTACTGATGAAACTACATTACGCGCAGGGGAATCTGCCGCGGGCGTTAGTCGTCGTGCCCACCCGGGAACTGGTCGTCCAGGTATGCGAGAGCGTGGAATTGCTAACGGAATTCATGGACATCCGTTGCGTGGGCGTCTACGGGGGGACAAACATTCGCACCCAGCAAAACCGGGTGTTCGCGGGGGCAGACCTGCTCGTGGCCACGCCGGGACGTTTCATGGATATCTACCTGAACGGCATCATCCGCACCAAATTAATAAAGACAATCGTGGTAGACGAGGCCGATCGTTTAATGGACCTGGGATTCCTGCCTCAGCTCAAACGTATCCTGGAAGTGATACCGGAAAGACACCAGACGATGTTCTTCTCCGCCACCTTCCCGGAAGAGGTAACGGCATTAGCAAACGATTTCCTCGTGAACCCGGGGCGGGTGGAGGTGACGCGGCAGGCCACGCCGGTGGAGCATGTCGTCCAAAAGCGTTACAACGTCCCGAACATCACCACCAAGATCAACCTGTTGAAACGAATACTCGCGGACAAGGAGGAGTTCCGGAGGGTGATGATATTTACCGAGACCAAGAAAAATGCCGACCGGATCGTGGAACACCTGGCCGACCACTGGAAAGGGGAGCTGAGCGTGATTCACTCCAACAAGGCGCAGAATACCCGCCTGAAAGCCTTGCGGGCCTTCAAGGCAGGGGAAACGCGGATCATGGTCGCGTCGGACGTCGCCGCGCGTGGCATTGACGTTCAAGACGTCTCTCACGTCGTGAACTTTGACATCCCTTCAATAGCCGAGGAATACGTGCACCGGATCGGGCGCACGGCACGAGCCGGGAAAGAGGGCGTCGCGATCAGCCTCGTCTCGAGCAAGGAAAACGAAAGATTCCTCGACATCGAGGCATTGATCGAGCAACAAATACCCGTGGAAGAGCTGCCCGCGGGCCTGGAAATATCCACCTTGCTGGTGGACGAGGAGCGCGTGGAGACCGGTAACATCGTCTACCAGGGAAGGCGCGCCGGCGAGGGGGCCTTCCACGCGAAGAAACCGAAGAATAGTTATACCGCCGAGGATAACCGCAGGAACGTCATGGCCCGGCGCGCGGCGAAACAAAAACAAGGCAGAAGAGAAAAACGCGGCTAAACCGGGAAGATGAATAACGCGCGATCAACAAATCACCTCTTCTTAAACATCAAAAAACGCGACGCGTTCCATTACTAAGCGCCAGCCTCCCCCTCGTGTCCTTTCGAACGCGACGCCAGCGGCATCGCGTTATTTTCAAACCATCAATCATCATTTAGTTTATATCATGGAATTGCCATTTTCAGAATCATATAGAATCAAGATGGTGGAAGCCATCTACAAGAGCACGCGCGAGGAGCGCGAGCGTTGGATCAAAGAGGCGAAATACAACCTCTTCAATCTAAAAAGCGATCATGTCTTCATCGACCTGCTGACCGACTCGGGAACGGGCGCGATGAGCGACAAGCAATGGGCGAGACTGATGCTCGGCGACGAGAGTTACGCCGGGGCGCGTTCCTACCACGCGTTAAAGGACGCCATCCGCGAAATACTCGGCTTCGAGTTCTTTCTACCGGCACACCAGGGGCGAGCGGCGGAGAACGTCCTCTACTCGACGATCGTACGGGCGGGGGACGTCCTGCCCGGGAACTCCCATTTCGACACGACAAAGGGACATATCGAGTTCCGCGGGGCCACTGCCCTGGATTGCACCATCGACGAGGCCGCCGACACCAGCCTGGAGATCCCCTTCAAGGGAAACATCGACCTCGCCAGGCTCGAGGCCGCGTTAAAGAAATACCCGCGGGAGAAAATCCCGGCGGTGGTGCTGACCGTGACCAACAACACGGCCGGCGGGCAACCCGTCTCGATGGAGAATATCCGGGAAGTATCGAGATTATGTCGCCGCCACGGGGTCCCGCTCCAGATGGACTCCGCCCGCTTCGCGGAGAATGCCTACTTCATCAAGACCAGGGAAAAGGGCTACGAGAACCGCTCCATCAAGGAGATCGTGAAGGAAATGTTCTCTTTCGTCGACATCATGACCATGTCCGCCAAGAAAGACGCCATCGTGAACATGGGAGGTTTCGTCGCCTTCAGGAGCGAGGAGCTATGGAAAAGATGCCAGATGTTCTGCATCATGAACGAGGGCTTCATCACCTACGGGGGGATGTCCGGGCGCGACATGAACGCGTTGGCCGGTGGGCTGGACGAGGGCACGGAGTGGGACTACCTCGAGAGCCGCGTGCGCCAGGTGGCCTACCTGGGGGAGAAGCTCGACGAGTACGGGATTCCCTACCAGCGTCCTGCCGGTGGTCATGCCATCTTCGTTGACGCGGCAAGGATCCTGACGCGCGTGCCGAGGGAAGAATTTATTGCCCAGACGCTAGCGATCGAGCTATACCTCGAGGCGGGCATACGCGGCGTGGAGATCGGGGCAATCCTGGCCGACCGCGACCCCGTGACGCGCGAGAATCGTTACCCGCGGCTCGAGTTACTGCGGCTGGCCTTCCCGCGCAGGACCTACACGAACAATCACGTCGACGTGGTCGCGGCCGCGTTGAAAAACGTGCACGACAGGAGAGAGCGCGTCACGCGAGGGTACGTGATCACGAAAGAATTGCCCATCATGCGTCATTTTACCGTGGAGCTGGACGTCGCCGGGTGACGGCGTCAAGAGAAAAAAGATGGCCGTCGCGCCATCTTTTTTTTTACCGTAAATCGATCACCTCGACCCCCGGGTGATCCCCCGCGTTAAAGCGGAAAAACGCGTCATCCGGCGTTTCACCGGGAGCTTTCAGGCTCGTGATCGCGATAATAATATCGTTACCGTCTTTCCCGAACGACGTCACCTGCTCCACCGTGTTCGTCGCCGTGTTGATCCACACCCCGATAGTCTTGATCTGCTTGTGAGGCGTTCTCGGCGTTAGTTCCACGCGCGCCTTCCCCCCTTTCTCCTCCACCAGCGCCCGCGTGAACTTCTGGTTATGTATATCGAGCAGGATAGTCGGGTCGAGGAACTCCTCTTGTTCCTCTTCCGGGTTCTTGATATTCACCTCCTCCACCTCGGGCATGTAGGTATAGATCACCTGCCCGTCGAAATAATTCACCACGTCCATCATCTCGACGCGGTACATGTTCCCTTTCATGTAAGCTTTCCCGGGATACGACTCGCGGACGCTCTCCGCCTTGTTTTCCATCGTCAGGGTGAAGATCACCTCCACGGCGGGATAGCTCTTTATCTTGTTGACGGCGTTGTCAAGGATCGTCCCGGCCCTTTCCCCCGTCTGTGCCGCGACCGGCAGGTATGCACAGGCCAGCAGGCAACATGTCAGCGCGTACGCGCGAAATCTCTTACTCATAATTATCATGTAATGTTTGTTCGCGAAGATAGAAATTACCGGGGAAATGTCGGGGGAGGGAGCAAACATTTCCTCCCGCCCGGCGCGCGAGCATGAAGGAGTTTTTTACCTTCGCGAACAACTAAAACGTAGAGATCATGAAAGAGATACACGCGATGATTGGGGTAATCATGCTGGCGGGAGCACTCTCCTGCTCACCCGCGCGACTGGTACCGGTCGCGGAAGGCTGGTCTAACAACTCGGTAAACGCGGTAGTGTTCCGGAAGAACTCGCTGGTGACGCTTGGCGACACGCAATTCATAGCCTACTACACCCCGGCGGGAGTCGTCGCGCTGGGCAAGCGTCACGTGAAAGACAAGCGCTGGACAATTCGCGAGACGGCCTACCGCGGGCGGGTCTCGGACGCGCACAACGTGATCAGCATCATGGTCGATGGCAACGGCTACCTGCACGCGGCCTGGGACCACCACGGCAACGCGTTGCGATACGCGCGCGGCGTGGCGCCCGGGTCGCTGGAGCTGGGAGAGGAGCGGCCGATGACGGGAGAAAACGAGGGCAACGTGACCTACCCGGAGTTTTTCCGCCTGCCGGACGGTAATCTCGCGTTCATGTACCGCGACGGCTCGTCGGGCAACGGCAACCTGGTAATGAACCGGTATGACACGGGTAGCGGCCGCTGGTCGCGCCTGCACTCGAACCTGATCGACGGGGAGGGACGGCGAAACGCGTACTGGCAGGCGTGCGTGGACGCGACGGGGGTGATCCACCTGTCGTGGGTGTGGCGGGAGACGTGGGACGTGGCGACGAATCACGACCTGTGTTACGCCCGCTCGCGGGACGGCGGCGCGACGTGGGAAAACTCGCGCGGCCAGGCTTACGCGTTGCCCGTCCGGGCGAGCACGGCGGAGTACGCGTGCCGCGTGCCGATGAATAGCGAGTTGATCAACCAGACCTCGATGTGCGCCGACGACGAGGGACGGCCGCGTATCGCGACGTACTGGAAAGAGGGGGAGGGGGGCGTCCCGCAATTCCGCGTGGCGTGGCTGGACGACGCGGGGGAATGGCGGGTGAATGACCTGGGATTCCGCTCGACGCCTTTCTCGCTGCGCGGCGGCGGGACGAAGCGAGTGCCGGTGTCGCGCCCGCAAGTGGTGGCGGGCAAGGCGCTGCAAGTGATCTTCCGGGACGAGGAGCGGGGCAACCGGGTCTCTATCGCGCGGTGCGACGACCTGGCGGGGAACGCGTGGAGTGTCCGCGACCTGACCTCTTTCCCGGTGGGGTCGTGGGAGCCGACGTATGACACGGAGCTGTGGCGCGCGCGGGGGATCTTGCACCTGTTCGTCCAGCGCGTCGAGCAGGTGGACGGCGAGGGACAGGCTGACGTTGCCCCGGCCATGATCCATGTCCTGGAGGTGCGTTGACGCGGCGCGGGCAAAAAAAGACGACGCGGGGAAG
>JAITJA010000084.1 GCA_031279175.1 Odoribacteraceae bacterium | reverse complement strand
CCCGCAGGGGTATAGTCTCCTGCACGATTGCATAATGGTTTCCCCCGGGGGGAAAGTCTCCTGAACGCGCGCGACAAGGTTTCCCCCCGGGGGACGGGCCATCGCGAGCGGGCGACGCGAGGTCCCGGGAATAAAAAAGGGGGCAGGAAAGCGCGTGGCGACTCCCGACGAGGGGGGACGGCATGTTTTTATGTACGATTCTTCTATTTTTATGTACGATTCTTCTATCCCCGCCACGCGAAGACACGTAATTTCGCGAGGAAGACGTGAAGAGTGGCATCAACACCTTCATCGTTGTCACACGAGTTAAAACCAATAAAAAGGACTTTATGAAAAAAACAACTACAAACTCTACGAGAACAGGGACACTCCTTAAACGCTGGTTGGGAGTTCTTCTCCTCGCGGCGTGTATTGTCATGCCCCGGTTCGCCGTCGGCCAGGAGACGCGGAAAGTCTACGGTACAGTCACGGACGAGAGCAACCTCCCGTTGCCCGGCGTGAGCGTGTACGTGAAAACCGCGCGCGGCACCGGCAAGGCTACCGACGTCAACGGGAGGTACGAGCTGAACGTCCCGGGAGACGCCGTGCTGGTCTTTAGCTTTATCAGCTACAAGGTACAAGAGATTCCCGTGCAGGGGAAGACGGAAATTAACGTCGTGCTGCAAGAGGATATCGCGCAACTCAAGGAGACGGTCATCATCGGCTACCAGACCATCCAGCGAGAGAAATCAACGGCAGCCATTTCCAGCGTCCGCGGCGAGGTGCTGGAGAACATCCCCGTGCCGAGCGTCGAGATGGCGTTGCAAGGGAAGATCGCCGGGCTGAACGTCCTTAATATCACCGGCGAGCCGGGGGCGCAAGGGATCGTCACCCTCCGGGGAAACACGAGCATCGCCAACGAGTGGTCGAGGAGCACGCCGCTCTACGTCGTTGACGGGATCGTGATGGACGTGGCCGACGTCGGGGCCATCGATGTTACCGGCACGAACCCGATAGCGGGCGTGAACCCGAACGATATCGAGACCATAGACGTGCTCAAGGACGCCGCCGCCTCTGCCATTTACGGCGCGCGTGCAGCAAACGGCGTGATCATTATCAAGACAAAAACGCCGAAGTCGGGAGCGCCACAGGTGCGCGTGAACGCGTACGTCGGGGTCTCGATGAGGCCGACGCTGCGCTCGACGCTCGTGGGGACGGCCGAACGGAGGCTGAAGACGCGGCTGCTCTACCAGTACCTCGGCGAGCAGGGATTTTCCGATATCAATTACTGGATCACGGATAGCTTGAACCCCGCTTTTAATAATAACACGGACTGGCAAGGGATTATCTTGCGCAAGGGGATCATCCAGAATTTTGACGCGTCGATCGCCGCGATGGGACAGAGCATCAGCTACCGCTTCTCGTATAATCATTACAAGGAGGAAGGGGCTATCATCGGCACGGAGTTCACGAGGAATACCGCGTCGCTGTACCTGAACGGGACGCCATACCGGTACCTGAATTTCCTGACCAATATCCGCTTCGCGGAGACGGGTAGAAAGAAGACGATCGGCGGGACGAATAACGCGTTCGACTCGTGGTCGTTCCCCTCGTCGTTCTACAAGCTGACGGACGAGGATATCAGCAACCTCCAGGGCCGAAACACGGACCGTCTCGATAATAACTTCGACCGGGACCTGAGCGCCAATTTCCAGGTGAATATCGAACCGCTCGAGGGGCTGAGGTGGACAACCTCTTACTCCTATAATTACAGGGCGCAGGAGAATGATTACTTTATCCCCTCGTACCTGAATAATAATAACGCCTACGCGACGGCCGCCTCCACGTCGTCGACCCGGTGGGAGGTCGAGAACTACTTGCAGTACGGGGGCAGTTTCAACGAGATGCACAACGTGATGATGCTGGTGGGGCAAGGGGCCGAGTATTTCCGGACACACTACATGTGGGAGTCGGGGAGTTACATTCCCTCGAACTCGATTCGCACGCTACAAGGCGTGCTGTCGGAGAACTCCAGCGTCTACTCCTCGATAGAAGAGCGGTCGCGGTTGTCATGGTTCGCCCGCTTGAATTATGACCTGTATGATCGCTACCTTTTCTCCTTCAACTGGCGCATGGACGGCTCGTCGCGGTTCGGGAAGGACAACCGCTGGGGGCATTTCCCCGCCGTTTCGCTGGGGTGGATCGTCACGAAAGAAGAGTTCCTGCCGTCTGGGCCGGTGCTCGACTTCCTGAAGGTGCGCGGGAGCTACGGGATGACGGGAAACGACCCCGCCGGATTCTATGACGCGTACCGGGGGATGACTCCCTACCTGAATTATCGCGGCTCGAGCAATGTCTTCTCGTATAACGGCGACGCCGGTATCGTTTATGACTTCGGGAACCCGGTTACCTCGAGGGAGCTGAGCTGGGAGGAGTCAAAGCAGATGAATGTCGGGCTGGAATTGCACCTGCTGCATAAACGCTTCCGCCTCACGACGGACTATTATATCCGCGACTCGGAGGAGATGATCTTTAACTACTCCCTGCCCGAGACCACGGGCTACACGGAGGCGACAAATAACCTCGTCGGGGTGCGCAACAGCGGCGTGGAGTTCCAGCTGAACCTCGACCTGCTTCCCTACCAGAGCGATTTCCAGTGGACAATCGACGCGAACCTCGCGATCAATAATAACCAGATCAAGAGCCTCCCGAACGGTAACCGGAGTATCGTCACGGGCGCGGACTGGCAGGAGTTTATCCTGACGGTGGGACGACCCCTGTACGAGATCACCGGGTGGAAGACAACCGGTATCTACGCGACAAACGATGAAGTGCCCGTCGACCCGCTCACCGGAAAGCGCATGACGCACTCCGGGACAAACCCCCTCTACTCCTCGCAAGTGACCATGCAGGCAGGGGATATCGCGAGCGTCGACCAGAACGGCGACTATAATATCGACGGCAATGATAAGGTGTCGCTCGGTAACCCCGACCCGAAGTATTACGGCGGTATCAGCACGATGCTGCGGTGGAAGAACCTATCGTTGCGGGTGTTCTGCAACTATGTCTTCGAACGTACCTTCTGGAACGGCTTCCTCTCCGACAGGATCAACGGCGGGCAGTACTGGAACGGTGACTCGTGGGGCAGGAATTCCGGTCCCGCGCTGGACTTCGGCGGCCTGACCTATTTCACTACCGTCGGGCAAAAGGCCGACCTGCCCACGCTCATCGATAGCGGGCACATGGATAACGGGCACGTCGCCCACGATATCTACGTCGACGACGGGAGCTTCTTCCGCGTCAAGAATATCGCGTTGAGCTACGAGCTGCCGAAGAAGTGGCTCGATAAGATCAAGCTGCAACGCTTCCGCGTGTACGGGTACATGGATAATGTCTACGTCTTCTCCCGGAGCGAGACCTACCCCGACCCGGAGAATATCAGCGCCAACGGCACGGCGTCCGGTTCCGAGTACCCGCTGCCGCACAAGTTCACCTTCGGCGCGGAAATTACATTCTAACTTGAAAAAAAGAGAGATCATGAAAACATTCAGAACGATACTGTGCATCGCGGCAACCTTGATGTCAACCGGCTGCTCCGACTTCCTTGACAGGGAACCCATCAGCGAGGTGGTCGACGAGTTCTACTGGACAAGCCAGGAGGACGCGGAAACGGCTATCTCCGGCGCTTACGGGTTACTGCGCGCCTCGCTGGCAAACCACTCCGCCTATTATGCCTACGGGGACGTGGCCGGCACGAATATATTCAACGCGTTTATCTACGAGGATCCCGACTGGGCGCAGATGAGCGAGTTCAGGCTGGATTACGCCGTACCGGCCAGCGACCCGGCGCGGCCAATGAAACAATTGCGCAATTACCAGCTCTTCTACCGGACAATTAACCAGTGCAACCGGGCCATCAAGAAGATCGCGGACATGGATGACGCGCTCTTCGAGGAGGGCGTCAAGGAGCGGTTGACCGGGGAGCTCTATTTCCTGCGCGGATTCTCCTATTTCACGATGTACCGGATATGGGGGGAAGTCCCCGTCGTCACTACCTCGCCGGATGACTTGATGAACGTGCCGTACGAGCCGCGCGCGCCGCTGAACGACGTGGCCGCGGTGATCTACGGCGACCTCGAGGAGGCGCGACAACGCCTGCCCTGGTCGTACGATGACGCGAGCGACTTCACGATACGCGCCAGCAAGGGGATCGTTTTCGCTACCCTCGCGCATGTCTCCGCCTGGGACAAGGACTACGCGAAGTGCGTCATCGCCTGTGACTCGATCCTCAACTCCCCGCTCTACGCGCTGGAGGATGCCGCCACGCTAACGGATATCTACGACAATAACTCGAGCGAGTTGATCTTCCAACTCTATTTCAACTCCCGCGCGGAAGCACCGGCGGAGTCGTCGGACGTGACCTATACCACGGTCTTCTTCCTCGATATCCTCGCGTCACCCTACCTGACGAATGTCTTTAATAACAAGGAGCAGGCAAATAAACAACTGAACGAAACGCTCGTGAAGAATACCTTCTCCGACTCGCTCGACGCGCGCCTCTCTACCTTCTTCGGCACTGCCACGGGTGGTAAGTTGATCTGCACGAAGTATACCGACCTGCAAGAGGTGGGCGGGACGCAAGTCTATATCACGAATAACTACGTCATCTTCCGCCTCGCCGACATCATGCTGCTGAAAGCCGAGGCGCTGACGGCGCAAGGGAAAGGAAGTAGCGCCGCGATCTCGCTGTTGAACCAGATCCGCCAACGCTCCGGCCTGCCCGGCTTCGACGGTAGCAGTTCGTTGCAACGGGCGATCCTCGACGAGCGCTTCCGCGAGTTATTCCTCGAGGGACACCGCTTCTTCGATCTCGTGCGCTATTATAACATCACGGGCTCCTCCCTCTTCCAGAATATCACGGAGTCCGACCTGGCCCGGGGGAAAAATTACTGGCCGCTCGACCCGGACCTCTTCAGCGGCAATGACGCGATCCGCCAGACCTCGTACTGGCAAGGAAAGATTTAACCGTAAAAACATGCACGTATGAAAAAATTACAGCTATACATCATCGCGGGAATCCTCTTCGCCTTCTCCTCTTGCATGCAAGATTACCTGGAAGACGGGGGTGTACATGACCCGAACGTGGACAAGACGCCATACGATTACCTCGCCTCTCACTCCTACCACATGTTCGACTCGATCATAGAGATCATCGACCATTTCGGCCTGAAGAACGAGATGAACGAGGCCGCTACCGTTATCATCCCGACCGACTTCTCGGTGAAGGCGCTGATGACGCAACGTTCCGCTTACCTCTCCCAGTTGCACGGCGACGAGGGATGGGTCTTTAACATGGATTCGCTCAAGACGCAGTTCACGGCGGACTCCGTGCGGATCTATTTCTTCCAGGACAAGATCGAGCTGGCCACCGCGCCCACTACACCAACGGAGTTCCTCTCGTACTCGGGCGACGGGTCGGGGTACGCCGTCTACCGCGCCGAGTCGACAAATAGCGCGGACTGGACCTTTACCAGCCGCATCGGGGAGATGCCCATCACGACCAAACCCTACTTCCTCTACATGCGGAAGATCTACGGGATGGAAATCGACCCGCTGGGAGGCACGACCGAGATTGATATCGAGGAGCGGGACATCACCGCGAAGTGCCAGACTACCGGGATCATCTGCACGCCGACGGGAACGGTGCTCCACGTGCTGGATAACAGCCACGTCTTTTCTGCCTTTGTCGTGAGAACCTTACCTTAAATCAAGAAACAATGAGAAAACAGATATTGCTATTCGGAATGTTCGTCGCGGGCCTGGTCGCCTGTGACGTGATAGAGGAGGGATACCTGAGCAAGAATATCCACTACACGCAGAACCCGCTGGAGGTGGCGCAAGGAAGCACGGTCTTCTCAGCGGCCATCGCCGGCGATAACTCCACCGCGCCCTTCCACGTCGAGCTGCTCGACATCCGCAACGTGCGGACAGGACAACGCGAACCAGCATGGTACGGGGAAGGCGAGGTCGCCTTCTGGCTCGAAGAGATCAACCCGGCTGTCGACTCTACCTGGGACCAGGTGTTCGCCAAATACTCCCGCAAGGCCTACCCGATCTTCCAGGTGAATCCCGTGGGGGGACGCCTCGAGTTCACGGAGGGAACAAGGGACGTGCCGGTCGGCGACTACGAGATCGACGTGAAGGTGACGAACGTCCGCGGATCGATCGTCCTGAAGAATGCCTGCACGATACTGCTCGGCGAGCAAGCCAGCTTCTTTAGCATCGGCGACGATTACAACCTCTGGAACAGCGCCACCTCGGGCACTCGCCCCGAGCCAAAGATCACCTATCGCGAGTTGACGGGCGCGGACCTGACGGCTTTCCAGGCCAAGCTATCCGCTGCAGGTGGCACTTTCGAGGAGGATTACGGGTACATGGTCGTGAAGGTGCTGGACAACTACGGCAAGGCATTCAGCTGGGCCGGGGGAACGGATCCTTTCACCGGCGGGCAGATCCGCCAGCGCACGGACGCCAGCGTCGGGTGCTTCGAGAACCGTAGCCCGTGGCAGAAGATGTTCTACACGGATGACGCGATCATCACCCCCTTCCGCCTCGTCCCATTCCCGCTGGTAGAGGCCCGCACGAGCAGTAACCAGCGCCTCAACTGCTACCGCGTTATCCCCTCCGCCACGACACTGGGGATGGATATCTATATCCGCTTCAGCTGGGAGATCCTGCGCATGGGGGTCTTCGAGGTGACTTACCAGATGACAGGGGCGGACGATAACGGCATCGTGGAAAAGGTATAACCATTAAAACTTCGACACATGAAAAAGATATTTCACTTGATACTTGGAGGATGTTTCGCTCTCTGCGCCATCTCCTGCGGGGACGATGCCGCGTCGACGGGCGATAACGAGGAATACGCGGCCGGGAGCGCGACTATCCGCCTCACTGTCGTGGACGACGCTACTCGCCAGCCGCTCGCCGGCGTGGCGGTGAAGCACACGCTGCTGAAAATATCGGAGACTACAGCCTCCGACGGCTCTGTCACGATTAACCTCGAGAGCGCGCCGCGGGCGCTCGTCGGGCTGGAGTTTAGCCACGAGATCTACGATACCTATACCACCGCCGTCTCTATCGGAGAGGTGGAGGAGGGAACGAACAAGATGATCGACGAGATCGTCGGCCTGAACATGAAAGCCGTCAATTACGTGGCCGCGTTGAATGTCGTGGATGATTCTACCTACTTGCCCGTGCAGGGGGTCTCCATCCTCGGGCTGCTCACCGGCTCTGACGGCACTAACGAGGAGGGCAGCGTCAATATCCGGCTACCAGGCCCGGGAATCTATAACCTGAGACTGGCCCACCCGGAGTATGACACGCTCGACTTCCGCGTCAACATGCCCGACGAGGGAGGGTTGCCGGGGGAGACCATCCGCGTGGATCTCGGGACGCTCGCCTTGACTCTCTTCGGAGGTTTCAGGATCGTGCCGGTTAATCTCGCGGGTGAGTACGACGTGCAGATCGTCCGCGAATCCAGGGCAAGAGGTGCTATCACCGGGCTAATCATCACCAAGTCCGCGTACATGAGCCTGGCCGACGCCGACTTCGAGTGGTCATGGAACAGGTCAGCAGACTTTTCCGGCACCGACTTCGACTACGTCTTCTCGGCGTCCGGGGCGAAATGGGTCTACCCGTTATGCTTCAAGCTGTACTACGAGGAAGCGCCCAACGCGCCGGGATGTTACCGGGTGGCAGTAACCGCATTCCTCGAGTCGTTCAGCCCGACCGGCAATCACGTGGTAACGGAGCAATCCTACTACAATCCCAAGAAGAAAGAACTGCACATCGAGATGGAGTTCTACGAGAGCTGGCTTGGCCTCACCGGCTGGGATGAATACATTCTCACGGCCAGGGAATAGACCGGTAGCGCGTTGCCGGGCGAGGGGTGCTCGTTCCGTTAATCCCCCCGTCCGGCAGGTGCAACCCTTAAAACAATTACCATGAGACTAAGAACCATCATCACAACCTGGGGCGCGGCGCTCCTCCTCCTTGCCTGTTCCGACGACGAGGGTGGGGTAGCGCCCGACCTTGGCGACGTGGGGTACAGCTCCTCGCTCCTCACGGCGACGAAGGGAGTGGACTACGAAGGGCCGGAACTGGATCTTGCCGGTTACACGGGCGAGATCACGGTAAGCGTGAAGGATGTTCGCGACTTCTCTTCCAAGCAGAGCGAGCCGCTCTTCCTCGCCGCGTGCGAGGTCGCGCGCTGGAGTAGCCCGGTAAACCCGGAAACGGACAAGACCCTGCAAGCGGTCATGGCCAAGTACGCCCCGTTGCAAACACCCGCGCTCTCCGTCGATCCTTCCTCCGGAAAGCTCTCCCTCTGGGGGGCCGGAAGCGGGAAGATTCCGGCGGGCATCTACCTCGTCGACCTCGAGATCAAGCACGACGGGGTGACGGAGCTGAAGGAGGGCATCTGCCGGCTACAACTCAAGGAGAACGCCAAGAGTGCCGTCGAGGCGACCGTCGGGTGGCGCGTCAGCACCTTCACCGATAACGTCGCGTCAACAACGACCAGTCGCGAGTTATCCGGCGACGACCTGGATGCTTTCGTCGCCTCGCTCGGGGCAAGCTACAACGCCCAGCTGGGATACCTTATCATCAAGTTGCAAGACCGGCGCCGCCAGCCCATCGGCTGGGGCGATCGTCTCGTGGCGCGGAACGCCACGCTCAACACCTTCGAAAAGGCCAACCCCTGGGCAACGATCATCTACACGGACGACGCGCTCGTCATCCCCTACCCCGTCCCCTTGTTCCCCGTCGCGACGCAGGCCGATAACACCGCGCACTACCGGATCGACGCGGCCAACAACGCCTTGAACAAGGACATCCTCGTCGATTGCTACCTCGCCGTGCAGCAAAAGGGGGTCTTCGAGGTCACCTGCACCCTCGCCGATAGCGACGTGCAAGGGAAACTCGCGATCATCCCCGCCGGCAAGAAGATCTACAAGCCCACGCAGGACGGCATCCGGAACCTCAACTTCTACAACGAGAACAGCTCCTGGAGTTACCACCGCATGGCCTCCTCCGAGAACATCGTTGTCTTCTGGGAGCCCGGCTTCGGCGACGATCCCAACGCCGCCTCTCTCTCCACCGACCTGCGTTTCGACGTGTACGATCTCCTCGAGAAGGGCGAGCAGTTCTACGCCTATTACCGGGACTCGCTACGCTTCATCGAGCCGGGAGGTTCGCGCACCGACTCCATCAAGATGATCGTCCGCGTCCTATACACCACCGACTGGGCGGCTTACGGCGGCGGATACGATTACGTCATCGGCGCGTTGTGGGTCAACCCGGCCACGATGCACCCCGTCGGGCAGACCATCGCGCACGAGTTCGGGCACACCTTCCAGTACCAGGTCTACTGCGACGGCATGTACGGGTACAACAACACCTCCATCGGCCCCAACCCCGGAGCCGTCGGCTTCTTCTGGGAAGTCTGCGCGCAATACATGTCCTGGCAACTCTACCACGACATGACGGGGCAGGTCGGCGAGTACATCGCCAAGAGCAACATGGGATTTGCCCACGAGTGGTTGCGCTACCAGGCCTTCTACCTTGTCGAGTACTGGCGGATGTTGCACGGACTGGACTTCCTTGCACGCGTGTGGCGCGAGGCCACGTACGGCGAGGATCCCGTCGACACCTACAAGAAGGTCACCGGCGTCACCCAGTCGCGCTTTAACGACGAGGTCTGGGAGTCCGCCTGCCACAACATCACGTGGGATTACCCGAGAGGGTACGCCTACCGCCGGGTCATCGACGCCTCTACCGCCGCCAGCAAGGCAAAGTGGTACACGCACAAGACAAAGCTCGTGACTGAACCGGACGGCTACCTGATCGTCGCGCCGGACTTTAACCAGACTACCGACCCCGGAACGAGTCTCATCGACGACGGCACGCTCGCGCCGCACGACTACGGCTATAATGCCATCCCCCTGACCGTCCCCGCCGCCGGTACTACCGTCTCCGTCGACTTCAAGGGGGTACGCGGCGACGCCCGCTACCGCAACGCCCACGACGCCCGCGCTGGATGGCGTTACGGCTTCGTCGGGGTCAAGAGTGACGGGTGGACGCCAGTCTACGGCACGATTCACCGGGACGACGAGGGCGTCGCCTCCTTCACCGTCAACGAGAACCTCTCCCAGCTGTGGCTCGTCGTCTCCGGGGCGCCGACAACACACGTGCAGCACGTCTGGGACGACAACACCACCAACGACGAGGAGTATCCCTACAAGGTGAAATTCACGAATACATCTAAAAAATAAATACACATGAAAACAAATATCTTTCTGATATGGGCACTCGCCGGGGCGATGGTCTCCTGCGAGGTCGACAAGTTAAACATCACCGCGCCGGACGTGAATGTCAACGGTGGGCCGGTGGAATCTTCGCTCACCCCAACATCGGCGCGCGTGCAAGTGATCATCAGCGCCACGGAGAACGTGAAGGAGGTGGGGATATTATACGGGTTGCAGACCGACCAGGCCGCGCTCGTGAATTACGGCGCGGTCATCAGCTCGACGGAGAAAAAAAGCGAGTACCTCTTTGACGTCACCGACTGCGAGTCCGCCACGCGCTACTCTTACGTCGCCTACGCCCTCCTCGAGAGCGGCGAGGTCGCCTACTCCGTCGTCCGGAGCTTTACCACCGTCGCCGCCGAACTCTCCGCGACGCCCTCGCGACTGAGCCTTGACGCGAGCGCCCAGACCGGGGAGCTCGCCATCGCCACTACATTCGACGGGTGGAGTTACACCAGCGGCAGCGAGGCGTGGCTCGTCTACCAGAAGCAGGGAGACCGGCTACTCGTGACGGCAACGGAGAATTTCTCCGACGAACGGCGCGTCGCCACGGTGAAATTTACCGCCGGGTCGCGCACCCTCAGCGTCGCCATCACGCAGGAACACCGCACCGTGACGCTCTCGAGCGATAGCGTCTTCATGAACACAAACGGCAGCGGCAGCTTCACCGTCGAAACCGACGCGTCGACATGGAGCGCGCGTAGCGACGCGTCGTGGTTGACTTGCTCGAAAGACGGGCAGACCGTCAACTTCGAGGCAAGCGCGCCAGACGTGCCATACCGCGTCGGGCACGTGATCGTCACCCTCGGGACGGACGGGATGACGGCCATCTTCACCGTCGTGCAGTACCAGGTCGACTTGACCGCCCTCGCCGGGGAATATACCCCGCGAACCATCGAGAAATCGCGGGATAGCAGGGGAGATTTCCTCGGCACGGTGCTCACCAAAGAGCAGTTCATGAACCTGGAGGAGGCAGACTTCGAGTGGGCATGGGACAGACGGGGCGATTTCGGATCGTACGAGTTCGATTACATCGTGTCGGGTGATGGAAAGCCCTGGGTATACCCGTTATTGTTCACCGTGCACAACGAGGAGTCTCCTTACGCCGAGGGTTGCCTGAGGGTGGAGATCGTGGCATTCATGGAGTCGTCCAACTCGATTGTCTCCGACCAGTCGTACTACGATCCCAAGCTACGGGAGATCGTCTTTTACTTCGAATTCTACGAATCCTACTTCGATCATACCGGGTGGGACAAGGCCATCCTGCGTAAACAGTGACGCGGCCTGCCCGCGTGGGAAGTGCAAGAGGCTCTTGACGCCCGTCCCGCGTCCGGGGAAGGGCGGCCAGGGGCCTCTTGAAGCTTTCGCCGGGAGCCGGGGGTAACGTCAGGTGTCACCTGAAACCTTCCCCGGCACGCGGGAGTTTCCCGGGAGATCCCGGCGCCCGCCCGGCAACTTTTTCCCGGCAAGCGCGAAATCTCCTAATCTAAAGAATAACTTCGCGAGAAATGACAATCAAACGAGTAATCACCATTTAATACTGAAAAAGTCATGAAATACCTACTCTTTATCGCTCTCGCCTGGCTCGTGTTGCCCGTGACAGCGCAAACAGACAAACCGCCGGTAACAGCGCCACCGGCAGCCCTCGGCCTCCACCCGTTCTACAAACAATACTTCAACGTGAACGGCATTCACCTCATCGCGTCGCGTCGCGTGCCCGATTCGGCCATGCACGCCGCGCGACACACCCTCGAGGCCATGACCCGGATGCTACCGGTGGAAGTTCTCAAGGCCATGACGGACATCAACACGCGCGTCGGGATCATGGCGCGCTACGAGGGAACCACCGACATCCCGGAGCACGCGCACCTCGCCGCCGACACCTCAATCAACTGGGATTTACGCGCGCGCGGCCTCGGCGGCGGGCTGCATGACCCGCTGACTACATGCGCCGAGGAAAACTTGCTGGCATACCAGATCGACAAGTATCACGCCGAGGACATCCTCGTCCACGAGTTCTCGCACTCCATCCACCTGATCGGGGTCTTCTCCGTCTACCCCGGCATCAACGCCGAGCTACAGGAGGCCCTCGACGCCGCCATCGCCGACGGGAAATGGAAAAATACCTACGCCGCCACGGATATCGCCGAGTACTGGGCAGAGGGGGTGCAAAGCTGGTTTAACGTCAACGCCGAGGTAAAAACGCCCGACGGGAAGCACAACCACGTGAACACGAGAAAAGAATTAAAGAAGTACGACCGACGGCTCTACGACATCATCCACCGCTATTTCCCGGAGACCGACGAATCCATCAGCCGCCACGGTTACGTCAACAAGTATAAACGATAAACCATGAAAAAATACATCATCGCCACCATCGCCGTCGCGATCGTCACCCTCCCCGCCGCGATCCCCGCGCGAGGACAGGAGACCACCACCCGCTCCATCCACGCCGCTCCCGCGATCGCCGTGCAGCAGACCGCCGACGGGGTCGTCGTCAACGACGCGATCCCCTTTGCCGTCAAATATTTCGACCTCCGCGACGTGCGCCTGCTCGACGGCCCCTTCAAGGAGGCAATGGAAAAGAACGCCGAGTGGTTGCTCGAGCTCGAGCCCGACCGCCTGTTATCGAATTTCCGCCTCAACGCCGGCTTGAAACCCAAGGCGCGGCCGTACGGGAGCTGGGAATCTTCCGGTCTCGCCGGGCACACCGCCGGCCACGTCCTCACCGCGGCCGCCCAGCAGTACGCCGCCACGGGCGACGAGCGCTTCAAGGAGCGCGTCGACTACATGGTGCAGGAGCTCGACTCGTGCCAAATCGCCTTCGTCAACGGGTTCATCGGCGGGATGCCCGGCGGCGACCGTATCTTCAAGCAAGTGCGAAAAGGCATCATACGCTCCGCCGGGTTCGACCTCAACGGCCTCTGGTCGCCGTGGTACAACATACATAAAGTAGTCGCCGGGCTACTCGACGTCTACCTCCTCACCGGCAACGAGAAGGCCCGGGAGGTGCTCGTCAACCTCGCCGGCTACCTCGCCGAGAGCATCGCGCCCCTCTCCAACGAACAAATGCAGCTCATGATGAACTGCGAGTTCGGCGGCATCAACGACTCCTTCGCCGGGGTCTACGCCATCACCGGTGACAAGAAATTCCTCGACGCGGCCAACGCCTTCTACCACGCGCGGCTCATGGACCCGCTCGCCGAGGGAAAGGACGTGCTGCCGGGATTGCACGCCAACACGCAAATACCAAAGGTCATCGGGAGCGCCCGCGTCCACGAGCTGACCGGCAACGAGCGCGACGCCAGGATCGCGACCTTCTTCTGGGATCGCGTCGTGCACCACCATTCTTACGCCAACGGGGGGAACTCATCCGCCGAGTACCTCGCCGCGCCGGACAAGCTCAACGACCGCCTGACCACCTCGACATGCGAAACGTGCAACACGTATAACATGCTCAAGCTCACGCGGCACTTGCACGAGTGGAGCGGGGATCCCGCGTACGTCGACTATTACGAACGCGCGCTATACAATCATATCCTCGCCTCCAGGAATCCCGAAACGGGCATGACGTGCTACTTCGTCTCCCTCGCGATGGGCGGACGAAAGGAGTTTAGCGACAAGCACAACACCTTCACGTGTTGCATGGGAAGCGGCTTCGAGAACCACTCCAAGTACGGCGAAAGCATCTACGCCCGGTCGCCAGGCAACGAGGCCCTGTACGTGAATCTCTACATCCCGTCGACCCTCGACTGGCGCGACCGCGCGATGGCGTTCCGCCTCGAAACCTCCTACCCGGAGAGCGGGAAAATCACGCTGCGCGTCGATAACGGCACGCGACAACGCTTCGCGCTGAAGCTGCGTTACCCCGACTGGGCTACAAGCATGACCGTGAAGGTCAACGGGACAAGGCAAAAGGTCGAGGCCGCGCCAGGAAGCTACGCGACCATCTCACGCGAGTGGAAACGAGGCGACCGCGTGGAGGTCGACCTCGCCATGGAGCTGCGCGAGGTGGCCATGCCGGATAACGCCGACCGGCGCGCCATCTTCCACGGCCCCACGCTGCTGGCCGGAGAGCTGGGAACAACGCCCGTCGAACCGGTGCGGGGCGTGCCCGTCTTCGTCTCCGGGGACAAGAGCGTCACGCCCTACCTCCTCCCCGTGCAGGGACAACCGCAAACGTTCCGTACCCGCGCCATCGGCTACCCGGCGGACGTCACGCTCGTGCCCTTCTACAAGATGTATGACCAGTATTACTCTGTCTACTGGGACGTTTTCTCGCCCGACGGGTGGCAACAACAACAAGCCGCCTACGAGGCAGAACGCGCGCGGGTCGAGGCGCTGAACAAGATCACCGTCGACTATATCACCTTCGGCGAGATGCAACCCGAACGCGATCACTCGCTCGACTCCAGGGAGAGCCGCGTCGGGGACTTCCGCGGAAAGAAGTTCCGGTACGCCTACCCGAACGGGTATATCGCGTTCGACATGAAGGTGCTCGCCGACGCGCCCGTGAAGCTACTGATGACGTTCTGGGGGGGGGACGCCGGCCGCGATACTTTCGAGATTCTCGTCAATGACACCCGCCTGCAGCTCTTTAGCCCGAGCGGCGAGGACGGCGCGTTTATCGAAAACGTGATCGAGATCCCGGAGGCGTTTACCTCCGGGAAGGAGAAGATCCGCGTCACGCTCAAGGGGCACGAGCGAAGCCGCGTCACGTCCATCTATAATTGCCGGGTGATCCGCTGATCGCCTCGCTACCGCTCTAACGAAGAACGTCCCTCCACCCGGCAGGGACGTT
>JAITJA010000021.1 GCA_031279175.1 Odoribacteraceae bacterium | reverse complement strand
GCCTGCACCAGTGCTTCTGCCAGCTCGAGGGTATTTTGGACGTGCACGTTATCGTCGGCAGTACCGTGACAGAGAAGCAATTTCCCTTTCATGTTCTTGACCTGGTTGACCGGGGCGTTATCCTCGTACCCGGCGGGATTATCCGACGGTCGGCGCATGAAGCGCTCGGTATAAATGCTATCGTAATAGCGGTAATGGGTTACCGGCGCCACGGCGATCGCGGCGGCAAAAAGCCCGTCGCCCTTCATCAGGCACAACGACGACATGAAGCCGCCGTAGCTCCATCCCCAGATGGCGATTTTACCGGCGTCGACGTACGGCAGGGCGGCTATCCAGCGTCCGGCGGCGATCATGTCATCGCTCTCGAGCTTTCCCAGTTGCATGTAGGTGCATTTCCGGAACTCCTCGCCGCGACCGCCTGTCCCGCGCGGGTCGATGCAGGCGACGATAAAGCCTTCCTGGGCGAGAAAACGCGTCCAGTCGAACACCCACGCGTCACGCACTTCCCGCGAGTTGGGGCCGCTATATTGCGTGATCATCACGGGATAGACGCGGGTCGAGTCGAAGCCCACCGGCTTCATGATCCAGGCGTTGAGCATCGTCTTGCCATCCGCGGCCGGTATTCGGGTAAACTCCTGCCGGGTGACGGGGTATTCCTTCAGGCGCTCCTTCAAGGCGGCGTTGTCCTCGAGGACGCGTAGCATTTTCCCGCTCGCGTCGTGTAGCGCGACCGTCGGCGGGGTCTCGGCGTTGGAGGAGTTCACCGTGTAGTAGTTGAATCCCGCGCTGAACTCGACGGTGTTCCACCCGCCGGGGGGAGTGAGGCGACGTTTCTTGCCCTTGAGATCGATGGCGTACACGTGCCTCTCCAGCGGCGAGACCTCGTGCGAGGCGTAGTAGAATACTCCCCGCCGCGCGTCGTGCCCGTGAAAGCCGACCATGTCATACTCCCCGGAGGTGATGGCTTGCTTCTCCTTCCCGCTCATGTCGAAGAGGTAGAGGTGCGAGTAGCCGCTCTTCTCGCTACTCGCGACGAAGTGTCGTCCGTCGGCCAGGAAGTGGAGATTATCGAGTTGCTCCTCGGGGATATAATACTTGTTCTCCTCGCGATAGAGGAGGGTGGTAGTCCCGACGCGGGCGTTTGCCAGTAGCACTTCCATCTTGTTCTGGAGACGGTTCAGGCGTGTAATCGCCAGGCGTTTGGGGTCTGCCGTCCAGCGGATACGCGGCAGGTAGATATCCTCCTCCTCGCCGGTATCCACGCGCGTCGTGACCCGCTCCTCGAGGTTGTAGACGTGCACGCTGACCCGCGAGTTTTCCTCCCCCGCCTTTGGATATTTATAGGAGTAGTTGGAGGGGTAAGCGAGGTTTTGCTCCAGCTCCGGGAGCAGGCCCTTGAAGAGGGTCATGTTGAAGGTCTTCACGCGGGACTCGTCGAACTTGATGTAGGCGATGGACGACCCGTCCGGCGCCCACTCGAAGGCGCGGTTGAAGCCGAACTCTTCCTCGTAGACCCAGTCGGGCGTGCCATTGATGATCTCGTTGAACTTCCCGTCGCTGGTGATTTGTATCTCGGAATTGAAGCGCGGGTCGTGGATAAACAAGTTGTTATCGCGGGCAAAGGCGATCTTTGTCCCGGTGGGCGAGAAGGTGGCCACTTGCTGCGGGCCGCCACTGGAGAGGGGCTTCAATTGCTTGTTCTTGAAGTCGAACAGGTAATATTCTGCCGTGAACGAGCGCCGGTAGATGGGACGACGGTTCGTGCAGATCAACAGGTGGCTGCCCGTCGGGCTGAAGGTGTAGTCCTCGATTCCAGGCATCTCCCGGTAGCGCTCGCCGGTCAGGTCGACCAGCGTGTCGACGGCTTTCCCGCTCTTGTAGCTGTATTTCACGATTTTCTTGCCTCGCTCGATTCGCGCGTAGTGTTCCCCGTCGTCGAGCGATTTCATGCCCCCGACGCGCCTCGGGGAGAATGTCCCGTTGAGCGCGAAATCCGCTAACGTGAAGCGTTTTTCCCGCGTCTGCCCCGGCGACGCGATGGCTATCATGAATAAGAGAAAGGTGATTGCCGCGCGACGGGCGTCAGCGGCAAGCGTTCGATGTGTTAATGTTCTGTACATGTCTATCGGGTTTCAATATTCTTTGTTTTTGTTAGCCCCCTCCTCGATCCTGCCGGGCGAAGGTACGAAATTTATGGCGGCAGGAGGCGTCGCGGGAATATTTTTAACAGGAATGGCGGCAACTTGATGGGCGCTCGCGGGATACCGGGGAGGGCCGACGTCCGCGCGAACAGGCGGGACGCGTTCCACGGCAATGATGACCCGGTGACCGGGGGTGTTCCCGCGAGAACCACGCGTGGTGACGACGTCCCCGCCCTCGGTGACGACGTCCCCACGCTCGGTGACGACGTCACCACGCTTGGTGACGACGTCCCCAAGCGTGGTTACCGGAGTTCCCAAACTGTTTCTTTTGTCACCAATGGTCAACCGCACAGGACAATAGATGTTGACAAGAGGCCTTCTTGTTAACTTCTGGCAACACATGCAAGGATTTTTCTACTTGTCCTGACATCGCGGGTAACGGGAGATAGCGGGGAGATTAGGGAGCTACGCGTGGCGTGCCGGGGCGCGAGACCGCGAGTGGCGATGCCGGAATTCCCGGAATTCTTGCCGGTAATTGTCGAGCAGGGATTGGCCCGGGGTTACCGCGCGTTATTTTAACAAGAGACAAGCGGCAGGAGCTCGCGCGGGGAGTCGATGATAAAGTCCGCCCCGTTCTCCAGCAACTCCTCGCGGGCGCGGAATCCCCACGTGACCCCGATCGAACGGATGCCGGCGGCACGGGCCGTTTGCATGTCAACGCCCGAGTCCCCGACGAAGAAGGCCTCGCCGGGCGCTACTCCCGCCTCGCTCAGGATTTCTAACGCGATGGCCGGGTGGGGCTTCGTGGGCACGTCTTCCTGGTGCCCGTGCACGAAATCGAACAGGGTGTCCCCGAAATAGAGGCGTGTCATCGCGTCGGCAGCCGAATGGTATTTATTAGAAGCAACGGCGAGGAGCATCCCGCGTCTTTTCAGCTCCTCGAGTAACGCCGTGATGCCGGGATAAGGGGCGGTCAGGTCCGCCCGGTGCATCCCGTAATAGCGCGTAAATTCCTCGAAGAGACGAGCGAGGGTTTCCCTGTCCCGCCTGTCTTCCGGCAACGCGCGCTCCAGTAATTTCACCACGCCGTTTCCGACGAAGTAACGATACGCGTCCAGGGGATGCCCGGGGAAGCCGCGCGCGCGTAAGGCATGATTGGCGCTCGCTGCCAGGTCTGCCAGCGAGTCGATAAGCGTTCCGTCCAGGTCGAAGATGATTAATTTTGTCATGAGGCCCCGTCATGAAGTGAAGCGAGAAGAGAGTCCCGGGCAACTGCCCCCGGTCGCGTGAAACGCCCCTGGGGAGGGCCCGGGATACTCTCGCCCGGCATGTCGCGAAGAAAAGAGAGTAGTCAGTAAAAACGCTCTCTCTCGTCGCGCTATCCCGACGTTCTTCCCAACCCTTCCACCAGCGCGCGTTGCCTCTCGAAGAACTCGATCCGGTGCTTTTCCCCGCTCTCCGACACGAGTGTCGAGGAACGTTTCATGGCAAGCATCCCGTTCTTTAGTTTCTTGAAGGCGAACTCGTCCAATGACATCAGCACGTTCATGACGAATGACCTGATCATGCTTACTTGCACCGTGTCTCCCTGCATGTAGCAGTAATTCGTGTCGAAGTTAATCGGCGAGATGTAGAGGAACACCTTGTTCCCTGTCTCCGGGAAACTTCCTGTCGCGGCCAGTACCTCGAGGTAATCCAGCAACTTGAGAATGTCTTCCTTTAACTTCTCTACCTCCTCCGGGAGGATCAGGTAGATTGACGCGAAATAACGGATGTCGTTGATCAGGTAAGTAAACATCATGTGATCTAACACGTAGAACGTCCGCGCTACTCCTTTTAACAACTTGCTCTGCTCGTCCATCAATCGCCCCATCTCTTCCGGCAGGACGATCTCCCCGAAGGACGGCACGCGTGCCGTCTCCCCGTACTGGTACATCCATTTGAAGAGAGAAAA
Source organism: Odoribacteraceae bacterium (assembly GCA_031279175.1). Classification (GTDB taxonomy): domain Bacteria; phylum Bacteroidota; class Bacteroidia; order Bacteroidales; family Marinifilaceae; genus JAIRKS01. Next base: position 1,956 of record JAITJA010000021.1, on the reverse strand, counting down.
GCGTCTCAGGTAGGCGAACCCGTGGTAGAGCGAGAACGGTAGCAGACTCGCCACCTCCATGATCTCCGATCGTGGGTCATCGCGGAGGAAGCGGAGAATCTCCGTGAAATGCTCCATCTCCTGCAGGTCTTCCGGCAGGGGATTCACGTGGTCCGTCAATTGCAGACAGAAAGGTAAACTCCGCGCGGGATCTACCCGCACCATAGTATCCAACGAGATGCCCCATACCCTGGAAATCAACGCCACTTCATTAAACGTGAATGGCACCTCCTTGCGCAGGCGACGGTAAACGGCTTCTTTCTCGATGGAAAGTAACTTCACTAGCGAGCGCGTAAGATCTGCTCGCTTCGGGAACTTCTTTTTAAGAAGATTCAGAAAATAATCGTATAACTCATCCTTCATAATCACTACTCTTTCACACACATGTCCGGAACGAATACAAAAAAGATACCACCGGCAGGAAGCGGTCGTGATTTTAGTTTTAATTGGAGATTTTACAGCGATAAGTACAGTTTCTGCCATCAAACAATGCTTCACGATTGGTAAAATATCGCCACGCTGCATTTGTGTCATGACACGCGAGACGACACGCGCGGGGAAAACATGACAACAAGAATACTGTCGCGGGGGAGACGACGTGTTTTCATGCTGCCGCGGGGACGGATTCCCGGCCGTTGTCGCGAAAAACTTCCTTGTTCTTGTCAATCTTTTTCTGTCTCGTTTGTTATACATGTAAACAATATCGTGATGGAAAACAAGAATGATCGTATCGCTCGCTTGATCTCGACGCGCCTGTCGGGGGAATTGAACGAGGAGGAAGAACGAGAGCTGGAACGGTGGATGGAAGAAGGGGAGGAAAACCGGCAGCTCGTCCGGGAACTTCTCTCCGGTGAGACGTTCGAGGAGAAGTACAAGCTCTATCAACAAATCGACTGGAAACGGCGGCTCGGGCAGTTCGAACGAAAGCACGGGCATCGCCGGGGCCTCCCCGGTCGAGTGGCGCGTCACGCGGCGATATGGTTACTCCCGGTGGCCGCGGCCGTTGTTTGTTACATTGCCGTCACTCGCTCGCGTCCGGCGGAATCCCCCGGCGCGGGGATACATCCCGGGCACTTCCACGCGATACTCTACCGCTCCACCGGCGAGGAGTTTATCCTCGACAATACCTTGCAAGAACCCGTCAAGCTGCCGGACCACATCCGGTTGACGCCCGGGGCCGACGCGCTGGTGTACGCCGGAAGCCCGGAAGAAAAGATCGTGGAAAACAAGCTATCCACGCCCCGGGGAGGCGAGTACCGCCTGACGCTCTCCGACGGTACGCGGGTGCACCTGAACGCGCGTTCGACGCTCGCGTACCCCGAGTCTTTCCGTGACAACGCGCGGGAGGTCTACCTCTCAGGGGAGGCATGGTTCGAGGTGGCCGGGGACACTGGACGCCCCTTCCGCGTGGTAACAGACGAGGCGAGCATTACCGTACGCGGCACGCGATTTAACGTGAACACCTCGCGTGCGGGCATCGTCGAGACGGCACTCGTGGAAGGATCCGTGGGACTGACGTTCAAGAAGCGAGCGGGAGAGGTGGTACTGCGGGCGGGAGAGGTGGCCGAGTATCACGTGAACACCGATAGTCTCTCCGTCCGGGAAACCGACCTGCTGCCCCACGTGGGATGGAAGGACAACTTGTTCGTGTTTAGTGGCGAGCCGCTGGAAAGCATCATGGAGAAGCTCTCCAACTGGTATGATTTCTCGGTCGTCTACGCGGACGCGGGGATCGCTTCTACTCGTTTTTCCGGCTACATGAGGAAATATGACGACATCTCGATCATCCTCGAGGCGATAGAGAAAACGGCCGGCGTGACCTTCACGATCGACCGCAAGCGGGTCACGATTTCCCGTCCGGCACGCGAATAAAAAACGGGGAGCGTCGCGTGACGTCCCCCGGAAGCAACAATAGAG
>JAITJA010000037.1 GCA_031279175.1 Odoribacteraceae bacterium | reverse complement strand
ATCGGTCTCGGGATTTCCCGAGAAGCCTTCGCGATTTCGCGAATCGCTCTCGGGATTTCCCGAGAAGCCTTCGCGATTTCGCGAAACGCTCTCGGGATTTCCCGAGAAGCTTTCGCGATTTCGCGAAACGGTCTCGGGATTTCCCGAGAAGCCTTCGCGATTTCGCGAAACGCTCTCGGGATTTCCCGAGAAGCTTTCGCGATTTCGCGAAACGCTCTCGGAGTTTCCCGAGAAGCCTTCGCGATTTCGCGAAACCGTCTCGCGAGTTCGCGAGAAGCCTTCGCGGCAACGCTTCGCGCGAGCGCGACGGCTCCCCGAGAACTCCCGCCGGTACTTTGGCATGAGAATTGTCCTTCTCGCGGAAATTCCTTGCCAACAGGGCCAATAGCCAAAATGGCAGGAAGGTAACAGTAAACGCGAAAAACATGAGCACGGACGATTTATTGAAAGATATTATCCTCGAGGGGATGTCCGACGAGAGTCGGGAATTTCTGCCCCTGTCAGGAGATGAGACTGAAACCCCGGTGGAACAAGATCCCGCGCCGGAAACATTACCCATACTGCCGCTTCGTAACACGGTGTTATTCCCGGGTGTTATCACGCCGATAAATATCGGGCGCGACAAGTCGTTGCGCCTCGTGCGGGACGCGTACAAGCAGGGATCACTGATCGGGGTCGTCGCCCAGCGGGACATGCACACGGAAAACCCGACGCTGGAAGATCTCTACTCGACCGGGACACTGGCCTCCGTCCTGAAACTGCTCGAGATGCCAGACCAGACGACTACCGCTATCATACAGGGAAAAAGAAGACTCTCCCTCGACGATATCCTGTACGACGAGCCGTATCACGTGGGGAAGATCACGCTGAAACAAGAGGAACGAGCACCGGCTGATGACGAGGAGTATAACGCGATCGCCGACTCGCTGAAGGAAGCAACGATGAAGGTCGTACGCTTCTCCGGGAATATCCCCGATAACGTCGGCATGATGGCGGTGAAAAACATCGAAAGTATCTTCTTCCTGATCAATTTCGTCTCTTCCAGCACCGATATCGACTACCGCGGCAAGCAGGAGTTGCTCGAGATCGACCACCTGAAAGAAAGGGCCATCAAGTTACTCGAGTTGCTCAACAAGCAGGTGAATATCCTCACGCTAAAGCAGGATATCCAGCAGAAGGTGAAGGTAGATATCGACAAGCAACAACGGGAATACCTCCTCTACCAGCAAATGAAAACTATCCAGAACGAGCTGGGGGCAAATCCCGTCGACGAGGACACGCGCGAACTCGAGGAACGCGCCAAGAGCAAGAAATGGAGCAAGCAAGTAAATGACGCCTTCCACAAGGAACTGGCGAAGTTGAAACGACAGAACCCGTCCGCCCCGGACTATTCCATGCAGTTGAACTACCTGAAGGAGTTGATCGACTTGCCGTGGAAGCGCTACTCCAGGGATAACCTCGACCTGAAACGGGCCGCGAGAATCCTCGACGAGGATCATTACGGGCTCGAGAAGGTGAAGGAACGTATCCTCGAGTATCTCGCCGTCTTGAAGTTGAAAGGCAACATGAAGTCGCCAATCCTCTGCCTCTACGGCCCCCCGGGCGTGGGCAAGACCTCCCTCGGGAAGTCCGTGGCCAGGGCGCTAAACAGGGAGTTCGCGCGCGTGTCGCTGGGCGGGTTGCACGACGAGGCGGAGATCCGCGGGCACCGCCGCACTTATATCGGGGCGATGCCCGGGAGAATTATCCAGAATATAAAGAAGGCAGGCACGTCTAATCCAGTCTTCGTCCTCGACGAGATCGACAAGGTGGGGCGCGATTTCCACGGTAACCCGCAATCGGCCCTGCTCGAGGTGCTCGACCCGGAGCAGAACACGGCTTTCCACGATAATTATCTCGACCTCGACTACGATCTGTCGAAGGTGATGTTTATTGCCACCGCGAATGATCTCTCTACTATCGCCGATCCACTGCGCGACCGCATGGAGATGATCGAGGTCAGCGGCTACCTGCTGGAAGAGAAGAAGGAGATCGCCAGGCGACACCTGTTGCCCAAACAACTCGAGAATCACGGCCTGAAAACAGGGCAACTCGATATCGACGATGACATCCTGGCATATATCATCGACAAGTATACCCGCGAGTCCGGCGTGCGCGGGCTGGACAAGACAATCGCCAAGATCGCGCGACGGGTGGCCAAGAACGTGGCCCTCGACCCGACATACAAGGCCGCGCTGACGCGCGAGATCACGAGGGAGTTCCTCGGCGCGCCCGTCTTCACGCGGGAGGAGTACCAGGGGAACGAGCAGCCAGGGGTGGTGACTGGCCTCGCGTGGACGGCCGTCGGGGGTGAGATCCTGCACGTCGAATCGAGTATCAGCAAGGGAAAAGGGCTGCTGACCATGACAGGTAGCCTCGGGGAAGTCATGAAGGAATCGGCTACCCTCGCGCTGGAATACTTGAAGGCGCGAGCCAGCGAGCTGGGCGTCGACCCGCGAGCAATCGAGGAGCACAATATCCACGTCCACGTCCCCGCGGGAGCCGTTCCCAAGGACGGCCCTTCCGCCGGCGTCACGATGGTCACTTCCATGACTTCCTCGTTCCTCGGCCGCGCGGTAAGGAAAGCGCTCGCCATGACCGGCGAGATCACGCTCCGGGGGAAAGTATTGCCCGTCGGCGGTATCCGGGAAAAGATCCTCGCCGCGAAACGAGCCGGGATCCAGGAGATTATCCTGTGCGAGGAAAATAAAAAAGAGATCGAGGAGATCAAGCCGGAGTATATCGACGGCATCCGCTTCCATTTCGTGAAGAGTATCCGCGAGGTGCTCGATATCGCCCTCGGCGACGACTGACCGGCTTCACGAGCCTTCTAACCCTTTTGTCAGGGACTTTACCAGCTTGTACTTGCTAAAGAATTCCCGCGACACGACCCGTAACACCGTGTAGACGGGGATCGCGAGGATCATCCCGGCAATGCCCGCCACGTGACCGGCAGCAAGGATCACCAGGAAGATCTCGAGCGGGTGCGCGTGCACGCTGTTCCCGTAAATCAACGGCTGGAGTACCACGTTATCGATCACCTGCGTGATCGTCATCACCAGTCCCGTGTACACCATCGCCGGCAGCATCACCGTGTAAGGATCCATTTCCACGCGCGTGGCCACTCCCACGCAAAGCCCGAAAATCACGCCGATGATCGGGCCAATATACGGGATCACGTTCAGGATGCCGGCCACCAGCCCGATCAGCACCGCGTGGCTAAAGCCAATCCCGACCATGGATAGCCCGGCAATGTTTAACGTCATCACGATTAGTACCTCGAGGAATATGCCGACGAAGTACCGCACCAGCAGTCGCCGGATCGAATCCACCGCGTTACGCGTCCCCTCCTCGTGTCGAACGGGAACCATCGACAGCAGCATCCGGGGGAAAAGCCCGCTATCTTTCAGGAAAAAGAAGGAGATGAACGTGACCGCGAAGAGAAAGATCACGATCCCTCCTACCGTGCCCGCCAGCGACGCGAATGTCTCTTTGATCGACGACATGTCCAGCAGTGCCTTCATCGACTCGCCAACCAGCGAGCGAATCGCGCCGGCAGGATCACTGAAACCAAACCCGGCAAGCCACCGGCCAAGGTCGTCAAGAGGTCCTTCCAAACGCGAGATCACCGTCGAGATGTTGATGCTCCCCAGCACCTTGAACTCGGAGGAAACCAGCGGGATTACCGTGATGAAGAAGAATATGAACACGGCCCACAGGCAGCACAACGTGATGCCGGCGCGCGCGCTGGAAGGCAACCGGTACCCGCGAAAGTTTACCCGCTCCAGCAGGTCGTGCACGGGCCGGCCGAGAAACGAGATCACCACCGAGACAAGAATGTAAGCAATGATCGAGGAGAAATACCAGCACAAAAAGGCCACCACCCCCAGTGCTATCGCGCCTATAATATACCTACCTGGTTCTTTCATGGCTTTGAATTTTGCTCAAAAGTAGGAAAAACTCTCGACGCGGGCGACAGGAGCTCGCGGTTTTCCATGCAGGTTTCAATCGACGGGAAACTGTTCGCGGTAGAGGGCATGATACTTCCCGCGGCGGGCGAGCAACTCGTCGCGCGTGCCTTCCTCGACCACGCGCCCGTCATCGACAACCAGGATCCTGTCGACATGCGCGATCGTCGAGAGGCGGTGCGCGATGACGAGGATCGTTCGGCCGCGCGCGACGCGTTCAAGTCCCTCGCGCACGAGTGCCTCCCCTCGCGCGTCGACGTTACTCGTGGCCTCGTCGAGGAGCAACACCGCGGGATTCTCGGCGGCGGCGCGCGCGACATGCAACAACTGCCTCTCTCCCTGGCTAAGCCGCGCGCCGTCGTTCTCGAGCAGGGTATCGTACCCGTCGGGCAGCCGCTCGATAAACCCGTGCGCGCCGACGAGCCGTGCCGCCTCCTCGATCTCCTTGTCGGTAGCCTCTTGTCGCCCGGCGCGGATATTCTCGCGGACACTCCCGGTAAAGAGGCGGGCGTCCTGGAGCACGATAGTCACGGCGCGCCGGAGACTTGCCCGCGTGACGCGTCGGACGGGGACGCCGTCGATAGTGATCTCGCCGGAAGTAACGTCGCGGAATCGCGGTAGAAGCCCGAGGATAGTACTCTTGCCCGCGCCGGTCTCCCCCACCAGCGCGACCCGTTCGCCGGGTGACACGCTGAACGTGATCCCCTTCAGCACCGGCTTCCCCGGCTCGTACTCGAACCAGACGTCCCGCATCGTCACCGCCCCCCGCGGGTTATCGAGCGCGACGGCGTCCGGCGAATCCTCCTCCTCCCCCGGCTCGTCGATCACCTGGAAGACGCGTTCGACGCCGGCGATAGCGGCCTGGATCGTGTTATAAAGCGTTGCCAGCTCGTTAAGCGGCCGGCCCGCCTGTCGCGCGTACTGCAGGAAGACGGCCAGGCCGCCAACGTCGAACCCGCGGTAAATAGAGAGCAACGCCCCGGCAATCGTGATCAGCACGAAGTTAATCGCGTTCAGGTTCTGCACCACGGGCATCATCAAGCCGGAATAAAATTGTGCCCGCCCGGCACTTGCCTCGAGCCGCTTGTTCTCCCGTTCGAAGGCGGCGGCGGCCTCGCGTTCCCTGCCGAACACCTTGATAGCCTTGATACCGCTAATCATCTCCTCGGCCACGCCGTCGAGCGCTCCCACGGCGATCTGTTGTGCACGGGAGTGGGCGCGGGCGCGGCGGGCGATAAACCGCGTGGCCAGGGCCATGAGAGGAATAGTGACGAGGGCGACGGCCGCCAGCGTCGGGTTGATGTACAACATCATGACAACGGCGCCTGTCAGTGATAGAGCGGCAGAGAGAATATCGGTCAGGCTATCGGTCAGGACGAGACTCAGCTGGTCGATATCGTTAATAAACCGGCTGGTCAGGTCGCCGTGCTGCCGTTTCTCGATATACCCGACGGGCAACCGTTCGACGTGACGGAAAAGATCGGCGCGCAACCGCGCCACCACGCGCTGCCCGATCCCGTTCAAGACGCGATACTGGAAATAAGTCGCGACGGCCGCCGCGACATACAACCCGCCCGGCAGCATCAACGCGCGAGCGAGGCCGCTCGTGTCGCCGGCGAGGATATAATCATTAATGACGGGACGCAACGCGTAAGAGGCAAGCAACAAGGCGAGCACGCCGGCCAGCAACAACAGCGCGGCGACGAGCAGCGGCAACCGGTCGCCGCGGAAATACGCGAAAAGGCGGCGCGCGGCGCGACCGGCGCGGCGTGGTTTATCCTCGTCCCCTCTTGTCATGGCCTGCATATTTCCCGGTAGACCCTTGATCGCTCGAGCAGGACAGCCGGGGGCGCGTCATCGACAATCCTCCCGGCCTCGAGGATGACGACGCGATCGGCCTCCAGCGTGGCGCGCGGTTGTCGCGTGACGAGCACGAGCGAGCGCTGGCCGCGGCGCAAGTTCTGGAGAATCATCCTCTCCGTGACGGCGTCGACGGCGCTGGTACTGTCATCGAGGATCAGCGCGACGGGATTGGAGAGCAGCGCGCGCGCGATACACAAGCGTTGCTTCTGCCCGCCGGACAGATTCGCGCCGCCGCGGGCCACCGGCGCGTCCAGCCCGCCTGGCAGCGAGGCGATAAAATCGCGAATACACGCGACGCGCGTGGCCTCGTCGATCTCACCGGGCGTGGCGGCAGGATTACCCCACGAGAGATTATCGCGAATAGTACCGGAAAACAGCTCGTCATCTTGCAGCACGACGCGAACGCGCTCGCGCAACTCCTCGTCGCCATACTCCTTGACATTCACCCCGTCGACGAGCACCTCGCCACCGCTTGCCTCCCGCAATCCCGGGATAAGCTGCGCGAGCGTGCTTTTCCCCGACCCCGTGTGCCCGATGATAGCGACCATCTCGCCCGGCGACACGCGCAAGGTAATCCCCTCCAGCAAATCATCGCGCGCCCCCGGGAAACGAAAACGGACGTCGCGCAACAAAATCTCCCCCCGCGTCACCCGTCGCCCGCTCGCCGCGTTTCCCTTCACCGCCCGCTCGCCGCCGGCCGCGCCGAGCACCTCGAGCACGCGGACGGAAGAGGCCGACGCGCGGGAAAAATTCGTGGCAATCATCGAGAACATCATCAACGACACGAGCACCTGCGCGAGATAATTAATAAAAGAGACCAGCTCGCCGATCTTGATCTCGCCATCGACCACCTTCAGCCCGCCCGCCCAGAGGATCGCGACCAGCGTGAGATTAGCGGCCAGCTGGATCACGGGAAAGAAAAGAACAAATAAATTACCGGTCCTCGCGAGGATCGCGCGCAGCGCCTCGTTGCGCGCGGAGAACTTCCCCGTCTCGCGCCCCTCCATGCCAGAAGCCTTGACCACGCGGAAGTTAATCAAGTTCTCGCGCACTGTCGCGGTAAGCCTGTCGACCTCCCGTTGTATCTCGCGCGAACACGCGGCGCCACGCCTGCTGATCCACCACGAGCAGCCCGCCGCCACCGGAAGCACGATACACGACAATAACAACGACAACCCCGCGTCGATCTCCACGATAAAGACAAACGCCAGGATAAAAAGCAACGGCGCGCGGGCCAGCAGGCGCGTTGACGTCATCACCGCGTGTTGCAGCCGCGTGACGTCATTGGTCAGCCGCGTGACCAGCGAGGCGGCGCCAAACCGGTCGACAGCCGCGAGGGACAGCCGCGAAATCGCGCCGAAAAGCTCCCGTCGCAGGTCCGCGCCGGCGCGAGTGGAGACGCGCGCGGAGAGGGAAATGTTGACAATACTCGCGACGAGCCCGGCGATCGACAAGAGTATCATCTGCCAGCCGACGCGGGAGACAACGCCCAGGTCGCGCGACATGATCCCGTCGTCGATAATCTCCGCCATCAGACGTGGTTGCACGGTCTCGCAGACAACCCCGGCGAGCACCAGCAGTGGCCCGACCATCAAGTCGCGTTTATATTTCCCGAGTATTTTCCAGTAGATATTCATCGTTCCGTTATCGATACCATCGCGAAAGTAGGAATAATTTCACCGCCACCGGCCAGTTCCCGTCGATGGTCGTCCGCCGACCGCGCGTTGTCGTCCGTCAACCGCGCGTTGTCGTCCGCCGACCGCGCGTTGTCGTCCGCCGACCGCGCGTTGTCGTCCGCCGACCACGCGTTATCGTCCGCCGACCACGCGTTATCGTCCGCCGACCACGCGTGGGATACGGTTGACGTCGCGTGGGATACGGTTG
>JAITJA010000184.1 GCA_031279175.1 Odoribacteraceae bacterium | reverse complement strand
AATTTCCTGGCATGGCTCGGCGTCTCGCTCCTGACGGGCCACGCATGGTTTGTCCTCCTCGCCTGTTGCTTTTTCTGGATATACCACGAGCGCGTCATGTTCGCCGAGGAACAATTCCTGCGCGAGAAATTCGGGGTGATTTACACGCGATGGGCGAGCCGTACTCCCGCGTTTATCCCCGATTTCCGCTTGTTCGTCAGGCCGGTGACGCGCTTCTCCTGGCGGAAGGTGGCGCGTAACGAGAAAAACGGGGTACTTGCCCTCTTTCTTGTCTTCAGCGCGTTCGACGTCGCGGGCCGGTGGGTAGACGGGCGCGTGGGATACGATCGTTTCTACGCGACGGCCACCGCGGTTAGCTTGCTCGCCTACCTCGTCTCGCGTTACCTCAAGAAGCACACGCGCGTGCTGGACGAGCGGTCGCGGGATAAAATTATCGCGGGGGAGTTGTAGCGTATTCATTTTCTTTTCTACCTTTGTCGCGCTGCAATTACACGGTGGACGTAGCTCAGTCGGTTAGAGCGTCGGATTGTGGTTCCGAAGGTCGTCGGTTCGAACCCGATCTTCCACCCGGGGGACGGCAGGGGACGCGAAAGCGTCCCCTCGTTACGATAGAGGGCGTGCAAGCGCCCTCTATTTTTTTTGTGACGCCGGGATATTTCCTTACATTCGTGCCGCGATTTCAAGCGCGAACAAACATTTTTAAACCAATAATTAAATCTAACAATACATGGCAACAGATAGTTTTTTCTGGAGACACGTCGGGCCGAGACCGGAAGATGTCGAGGAGATGTTAAAGGTGATCGGGGTCAACTCTATTGACGAGCTGGTCGAGCAGACCGTCCCGCGCTCCATCCGGCTGGAGAAACCCCTGAACCTGCCGGCGCCGGTCACCGAGCAGGAGTTCCTGGAACGCGTGAAGCGCCTGGCGTCGCGCAACAAGTTATACCGGACTTTCATCGGCCAGGGATACCACGACACGATCACGCCGGCGGTCATCTCGCGTAACGTGCTCGAAAACCCGGCATGGTATACCTCTTATACTCCTTACCAGGCGGAAGTCTCGCAGGGACGTCTCGAGGCGTTGCTCAACTTCCAGACGATGATCGTCGAGCTGACCGGCATGGAGCTATCCAACTGCTCGCTGCTGGACGAGGGCACTGCCGCCGCGGAGGCCATGACGATGCTGCACGGCCTGCGGGGAAAGGAAAAGAAAAAGGCCGGGGCGAACAAGTTTTTCGTCGATAACGCCCTCTTCCCGCAGACGAGGGACGTGCTCGTCACGCGGTCCGCCCCCCGCGGCATCGAGCTGGTATTCGGGGACTATACCTCGTTCGAGTTCACGCCGGAGATCTTCGGGGCGCTCGTGCAATACCCTGCCGCCGACGGGGAGGCGCGCGACTACAAGGCCTTTGCCGAACGGGTGCACGCGAACGGCGCGTTGCTTGCCGTGGCGGCTGACCTGCTGGGCCTCGCGCTGCTAACGCCCCCGGGCAAGTGGGGAGCGGACGTGGTAGTCGGTAGCGCGCAACGATTCGGCTTGCCGATGAATTACGGGGGACCGCACGCCGGGTACATCGCCACGCGGGAAGAATACAAGCGAAATATCCCCGGGCGAATCATCGGCGTCACCGTGGACGCCAACGGGCGTCACGCGCTACGACTGGCCTTGCAAAGCCGCGAACAGCATATCAAACGCGAGAAAGCCTCCTCGAATATCTGCACGGCCAAGGCTTTAAACGCGACGATGGCCGGCTTCTACGCCGCGTATCACGGCAGGGAAGGACTACAACGGATCGCGCGCCACGCCCATGCCGCGGCGGTCGCCTTGTCGGGAGAAATCACGCGCCTCGGCTATACCCCGCGCCACGCCCGTTTCTTCGACACGCTCCGCTTCGGCCTCCCGGCGGGCGTCGCGGTCAATGACCTGCGCGTCGCAGCGTTGGCGCGAGAGATCAATCTCTACCTGGCCGACGACGAGGTAGGACTCTCGACCGACGAGAAGATTACCGTCGAGGAGATGAACGCGATCGTCGAGATCTTCGCCCAGGCAGCCGGGAAACGGGCCGGGAAGGTGGAGCTTGTCGACGGCCTGTCGGCGCTCGATCCCGGCATGATCCGCGACGACGAGTTCATGCAACAACCCGTCTTCCGCCTCTACCACTCGGAGACGGCGATGACGCGCTACATGAAGAATCTCGAGCGCCGCGACATCTCGCTGGCAACCTCGATGATCTCCCTCGGCTCGTGCACGATGAAGCTGAACGCTGCCGTGGAGATGCTGCCCCTCTCGTGGCCGGAATTTGGCGGGGTTCACCCCTTCGCGCCGGTAGAACAGGCGGCCGGCTACCAGCAAATGATCCGGGAAACGGGCGAGATGTTGCGCGAGGTGACGGGACTGCCGGCGTGCAGTTTCATGCCGAACTCGGGCGCGGCGGGAGAGTACGCGGCGCTGATGGTGATCCGCCAGTACCACCTCTCGCGCGGGGAGGGACGACGCGACGTGATGCTGATCCCCGCCTCGGCGCACGGGACGAATCCCGCGACAAGCGCGATGGCCGGATTTGACATCCGCGTGATTGCCACCGACGCGGGGGGAAATATCGACGTGGAAGATTTCCGCGCGCGGGCAACGGAGAATCGTGACCGGCTGGCCGGCGCGATGATCACCTACCCGTCGACGCACGGCATCTTCGAGGAGTCGATACGCGAACTGTGCGACATCGTGCACGAGAACGGCGGGCAAGTCTTCATGGACGGCGCTAACATGAACGGGCAATGCGGCCTGACAAGCCCCGGGCACATCGGCGCGGACGCTTGCCACCTGAACCTGCACAAGACTTTTGCCATGCCACACGGCGGCGGTGGCCCCGGCGTTGGCCCGATCTGCGTGGCGTCGCACCTGGCCCCCTTCCTGCCCTCGCACCCGGTGGTGAAGTGTGGTGGCGAACAGGCTATTCACGCCGTGGCCTCCGCGCCGCACGGCTCGGTGGGAATGTTGCCCGTCACCTACGGCTACCTCCTGATGCTGGGCGGGGAGGGACTGAGACGCGTGACGGAAATGGCCATATTGAACGCCAACTACCTCGCCTCGTCGTTCCAGAAACTGGGCTTCTCGATCCTCTACACGGGCCGGCAAGGGCGCGTGGGGCACGAGATGATCTGGGATTGCCACTCCTTTAACAAGGAGCACGGGATCACGGAGCTGGACATCGCCAAGCGATTGATGGATTTCGGTTTCCACGCGCCGACGCTCTCCTTCCCGGTGCACGGCACGCTGATGGTAGAACCGACGGAGAGCGAGCCGAAAGAGGAGCTTGACCGCTTTATCGAGGCGCTGGCGACGATCCGCGAGGAGATCATGGAGGTCGGGAACGGGACGGCCGACAAGGAGAATAACGTGTTGAAGAACGCGCCGCACACGCACGAGGTGCTTACCGCCGACGAGTGGACGCGCCCCTACCCGCGCTCGAAGGCCGCGTACCCGCTCCCGTGGGTGGCCGGGAACAAGTTCTGGCCGCACGTGGGCCGCGTCGATGACGGGTACGGGGATCGTAACTTGATCTGCACGTGCTCGGCGCGCGCCGACGAGCGGGTATAGGACGACGTCGCGCGGGCGGGCAGGCAACCTGCCGGACGCGACGATGGCGACTTGAAGTACAGGACATGTAACTCCCGGCAGGGACAGGAAAAGGGGGGCACTTGCAAGATTGGCAAGTGCCCCT
>JAITJA010000133.1 GCA_031279175.1 Odoribacteraceae bacterium | reverse complement strand
AAGAAAGAAACGACGAGGGGACTTAATTCCCGGCGGTGGCCTCGGGATCTATGCCGTATACCTTCAACTTGTTATAGAGTGTTTTCCTGTCGATCTGGAGCACGCGCGCCGCCTCGGTTTTGTTGTTATCGCAACGCGTCATGACCTCGATAATCAGTTCGCGTTCCATGTCGCGCCGGCTACCGCTCTGCCGGGCCGGTTCCCGCGCGGCCTGCCACAGCTCGGCGGGGAGGTGCTCCCGCGAAATGAACTTCCCGTTACAGAGGAGCGTGGCACGCTTGATCACGTTTCGCATCTCGCGTAGATTCCCGGGCCAGCGATAATGCTGGAAGATCTCCATGACGGCGGGGGAGAACCCCGTGACACTCTTGCCCAGCTCGGCGGTCGAGCGATCGAGGAAATGATTAGCGAACAATGGGATATCCTCCTGCCGCTCGCGCAACGGGAGTGCCACGAGCGAGAACTCGTTGAGGCGGTGGTAGAGATCCTCGCGGAAACGCCCCCGGTCGACGGCCTCCTTCAGGTTATCGTTCGTTGCCGAGATGACACGAACGTCCACGGCCATGTCCCGCTCCCCCCCGACGGGCCGCACGCGGCGCTCCTCGAGGACGCGCAGGAGCTGCACCTGGACGTCGTGGGAGAGATTCCCTATCTCGTCGAGGAATAACGTGCCGCCCGAGGCGATGGTAAAATAACCCTCCTTGTCCGAGACGGCGCCGGTAAACGATCCCTTCACGTGGCCGAAGAACTCGCTGCCGGCCAGCTCGCGGGGGATGGCGCCGCAGTCCACGGCGACGAAAGGACCTGCCGCGCGCGTGCTGTTCTCGTGTACGCGGCGCGCGATATACTCCTTCCCGGTCCCGCTCTCGCCGCTGATCAGGACGGTCATCATGGTCGGGGCGACGAGGCCGAGATGGTCGTGCAGGCGGGTGGCCCCCTCGCTGACGCCCTTGAGATAAGAGAGTGCAAAAGAGGACGGCGCGACATTCCCGCGTGGCGTTTTGACGGCAGTTTCCAGCGCGTCGCGGAGGAGTTTCAGTATCTCGTCGGGGATGACGGGCTTGGTGACGTAGTCGAAAGCGCCGAGCTTCATGGCAGTGACGGCGGTCGGGATGTCGGCGTAACCGGTCATGAGGATAACGCGCGCGGCGATGGCCCGCTCCTTGACGCGGCGCAGCAAATCGATGCCGTCCTTGTCCGGCAACCTCAGGTCCGTCAGTATAATATCGTAATTGTTGTTATTTATAGATTCCATCGCGCCGGCGTGCGAGAAAGCGGCGTCCACCTGGAATTTTCGTTTTTCCAGCCAGTTTTTCAGCATGATGCAGAAGGTCGTGTCGTCGTCGACAATAAGTATTCTTGCCATAAACCTTGTTTTGGTCACGAATGTACCTCAATAAGTCGGCTGTCCGGCTGTTTTAACATACTTTAGTTCGTGGGAATCGGTTATATTCGCGGTTATTCATTTAAAACAGATTTCCATATGAACAAGTTATTTCTATTGTTAGGGTGCTTGCTCCCGTTGTCACTGGCGGGACAGGATTTGTCAAGATACCTCGAGGGCGCCGTCCCGGAGAAAGACGGCAGGGTGGTGTTCACGCGCGAGGTGGCAGCACCCGGCCTGTCGCGAGAGAGGGTATTCGCGCGCGTCGAGAAGATGGCCGCCGAACGCTTTCAACGCGAGGGGATCCTCTACGCGTCCGACGACGAGGGGATCGTGATCTGTCACGGGAGGGAGTATCTCGTTTTCGTGCAGAAAGCACTGGTGCTGGACCGGGCGCTGGTGGATTACCAGGTGACGTACGCGTGCGAGGAGGAAAGATGCGTGATAGAGGTGACGCGCGTCCGCTACCTGTACGGGGAAGACGAGCCCGAGCGGTATCTCGCCGAGGAGTGGATCACGGACAAGCACGCTTATGACAAGAAACGAGGCCGACTGCTGAGGGGAAACGACAAATTCCGGGTGAAGACGATCGATCTCGTCGACGAGCTGGCAAAATCGCTGCAGGAAGGAATGCCCCCGGCAACCCGGGAAGGAATAATGATCGCGCCGGTAAAGGCAGCCGCGCCGGTCGCGCCAACAGGACCAGTCTCTCCCTCCCGGGAGGGCTACCGGCGGGTATTGCCCGTGGAGATGGAGGGGAATTTCATTAACATGTTGCTGAACGGCGGCCTGACGCTCGCCGGCGAGGAGACGACGCTCGACGCTCGCTGGGGCGGCGTCGGGTATCTTTTCGATCGCCCGGTGGTATATTGTTTCGCGGTCTCTCCCGCGTCGCCCGGCGAACGATACACGCTGACGTGGAGTGCCCCCGACCGGTGGCCCGGTTTTTACCGGGAGGTGGTCTTCGAGTGCCGCGCGTTGTTTTCCCGCCAACTCTCCCCCGGCGATCTCTCCAACGAGGAGCTGAAAACCACGGGGCCACTCCCCTGCATGCACGCCGGGGAGATCATCACAACCTGGGTACGGTAATTAATCAACAGGGTCCACGGGAAGATCGCCCGCCAGGATAGCTCCCCGGACGCGCCGTCGGGACGCGCGCGTTTTTCACTACCTTTACAGGACAATTCAACGCGAGAAGTGAAAAACAAGCACGTGATCGATGAACGGATACAGAAATTGTTCGCCGAGCATTTCGACGCGGCAGTATACCTGGCCCGGAAGATCGTCATGTCGCGAGAAGAGGCCGAGGACGTCGTGCAGGAGGTGTTTATCCGGATGCTGGACGTCGACCTGGACGCGCTGGGATCACTCCAGGGATTTTTGTATGCCTGCACGCGGAACAGGGCGCTCGATCACGCGAGGAAGAACGCCCGCCTGACGCGCCCCGGCCTCCCGCCGGAGGAGCACGATGACTCCCCAGAGACACTCGCCAGGGAAATCGAACACGCGGAGAGCCTGTCTAAACTCATGAAGGCCATCGAGCAGTTGCCGCGACAATCCAGGGAGGTGGTGAAGCTCGTCTACCTCTCCGGGCGTAGCTACAAGGAAACAGCCAAACACCTGGGAATTTCACTCGCTACCGTGAAGACACACGCGTATCGATCCATCAAAAGAATCCGCGAGACATTATCTAAATAATTTTTCCCCCCGTCCGTGTAAGGAACAAGCGGGTCTCGCGCGTCTTTCCTAAAAAAGAACATGGGGAAAGAGATAGAGATCGACCAGTTGCTCGCGAGGTATCACGACGGGAAACTCTCGACGAGGGAGCGCGAGATGTTGCGCGCGTGGGCAGGAGACTCTCCCGCGAACCACCAGCTGCTGGAGTTGGTGGCAGGCGCGGCAGGCGCGCGAGAGGATCTCTCGGAGATGTGCAAGCACGACCGGGAGAAGGCGTGGAGAATGATCCAAGAGGCGGCACGCGCGAGGGAACAACGGCGCTCCCGGGTACGCGCGGCGCGGCGGGTGGCGGCAGCGGTTATCCTGGTCGCGGTCGGACTGTCCTTGCCGCGTAACGAGGAAG
>JAITJA010000178.1 GCA_031279175.1 Odoribacteraceae bacterium | reverse complement strand
GAACAGAAGACGATCAAAGAGTATATCGCAAACGTCGACGAGGTTGTTGACGCGTGGGACATCACCACGATCCCTCGCTTTGTCCTGATCGACGAGAATTTTAATATCATCACTGCCTTTGCTCCGCACCCGTCTGACAAGGAAACTATCGAATCGTTGATGGAGAAATTGCACGAGACGATCAATTCACCATGACGAGTAAAATCACTGGTCTTTAACGTTCTGTCGGAACGAATATCTCGCCGGAATGTATTCTGCACCTTCCCACGCACCCCGATCGAACGGAGGCGTAGAACAAACTGTATCAATTCAGGCAAGAAAAAAAGATGAATTTGGCTAATATATTCTTCATAAAATGGACACGGAAATTGATTTTGAAACCCTCAAGAACAAAGCGCTCGAACAGTCACGTTCAGGCAAGTCCTTGTTAGGCAAGGACGGCACGTTCGTCCCCTTGCTGAGAGTACCTTGAATACCGCACTTGAAGGGGGAGATGGACGGTTGCCTCTTGAAGATTCTTCTTCAGACAGGTGAACGTCCATCTCGCCTTCAAGGGTAATGTTTAGTATACTCTCGAGCAAGGGAGGAAACACACCATTCTTGCTGAACAAAAACTTACCAAAACATATTTGTTCTAGTGCGTTGCTCTTGATCATTTCAAAATCAAATTCTATTTCCATTACAATAAAATGTGTTAGCAAAGTTATTAATTTCTGCTCTCGTTCTATCTTTAAGACAGTTTAGTTTATGCGCCCCTTTTCTTGTCGCGAATGATCCATTCCGGGTTAGGGATTTGTCTGCAATTGTCGGGGTAGATAATAAAAAAACCGGGCATGGTTTCATGCCCGGTCACCTGTTCACGATCTCATTCGCGGGGAGAGAGAAGAAGAGCTCCTCGCGCGAGCTATTTAGTTAACGTACCTTCGATGCGGTAGCGGGTATTACCGTCCTGGTAATCATACCGGAAAGTAAACGTGGAGGTAGCTTCGTTATACGAGCATTCCCCCTCGTGGATCACGAGAGCTCCCCACGACTCCACGTTAAAACTATTCCCGGATACCCGCGTAAACTTCACGCAATAATTGTGCATGGCCGTGAAATAAGCCTCGTTAGAGGCATATCCCCCGCGCACCTCGGCCCGCGCCTCGTTAAAGAAGCGGACAGAATTCGCGTCCACGGCCTTCAGTGTTCGCGTCGTGCTATACGTCCCGTTCGGGTTTTGGATATAGCCACCCGTGCTATTATCGAAGACGAGAGAGTAGCGCGTCGCGGCGAACTGGTAAGTGCCCGAGAACTCGTTCACGAGGTTCAGGTTCAGGATAAGCGCGGTATCAACGATATTCTTCTCGTACCGTGACACGGACTCGATAGCGAAAGTCACGGCATAGAGCGAGTCGCAATGCAGCCCGCTTGTTTGTATCGTGAACGGCAGGCGCGCGTAGACCTCCCCGGCCTTGATCGTCGTTTGGAACGAGGCCACCGAGAACTTGGCGGGGTCGAGCTTCTGGTACTTGACCGGCGCGTCGTAGAGATACTTGTTATTATACCAGGCGATTGTCGGGTCATTATGCCGGAGTGTCACGGTGACGTCCTCGTCGATATACTTTGACCCGCTGGTAGCGACTGAAATATAGGCCTCTTGCGGTTCGTTGCTATACGTCACGTCGAAGGGCCACACGACATCTGCTGCCCCGACGATATACACCTGTTTGATGTATTGTTCGTTCTCCAGCACGTCGATATTCTCGCAGGCGATAGTCGCGAGGAGCAGCGCGGCGATGATATAGATTCTATTTTTCATGATACTTCATTTAATCGTGTACAAATTCAATGCTTACCACCCGGGGTTCTGGATGAGCTTCGCGTTCTTGTTCATCACCGACTTGGGGATCGGGCAGAAGAAGTTCTTGTACCCGAACGACCGCCGGGCGAGGCCCGGGAAGACGTCATTCAGCGCGGTGATCGTGTAGAAACCGGCGCGGTCGCTTCCTCTTGCCTTGACATTCATACCGGTGACGGGCTTATTATAGGCGGCGTTCGCGTCGTCCCATCCCCACCGGCGCAGGTCGTGGTATCGTCTTCCCTCGCACATGAACTCGATTTGCCGTTCGCGTTTGATCAGGTTACGCGTGGTGGCGCGATCGGGCAGCGAGGAGAGGCCGGGCAATCCGGCGCGGTACCGGATCTGGTTAAACGCGGAGAGAATCTCGGCGGCGTCCCGTCCTTGCACGGTGATACCGGTAGCCTCGTCCGTGTACGAGCCATCCAGCTCGTTGAGCGCCTCGGCGTAATTGAGCAAGATCTCGGCGTAGCGGAAGATCGGGAAGACCTTCGCGCGGATAGCCGACGATGCTTTCAGGTTATCCTCCGGGTGGATATACTTCTTGCAGGTATACCCGGTGCGGTTATAGTCCTGGGGATAGTTCTGGTTAGCGGCGGCGGTACCGTCGGCGTAGTAAGTGACCTCGATATTCTTCACTGCTTCCGTCCCGGTATAGGATGTTCCCGGCCAGAAGGCGTGGCAGAAGCCGACCGTGGCGTAGAAGCGGGTTTCGCGGTTCACGTACATGCCGGCCGTGTTTGATCGCAGCTCGTAGCCGGAGAAAGTACCGGCCCCGGCGCTACCGGTGGCGCTATACGAGGCGGCCGTGCCGGGTTGCGGGTAGGGGTACTCGGCGCTCGAGTTATTGATGTCGTTACCATCCTTCATGTAGAACGCGTCGACCAAGTCCTGCGTCAGGTTCAGCCCGTTTCCCCCGCCGAGCTGGAAGGGCGCGGCGATCCACAGCGGTGAGTCGCCTGCTGTCGTGGCCGAGCAGGAGTAGATGATCTCGTCGTTCAGCACCCGCGGCACTTCGCCGTTAAACATGTAAGTGATGGAGCGGTAGGGATCGATTCCCCCGACGCCATCCGGGAAGGTAGCGGTCGGGACATTATCCGGGAAGGTAGGCGTGTCGCTCTCCTTCGGGGAGGTAAAGAGCTTGTACTTGCCATTCATGAGGCGTTTAGCGGCCACGGCAGCGACGCCCCACTTCTCGTTCTTGGCTTCTTGGTTGATGAAATGCGCGTCATCGCTTGCCCGCGTCCAGTCGGAGTAGAAGGGATTGCCGTTATACCAGGGGCTGGCGGCGTAGAGCAGCACCCGCGACATGGTAGCGAGCGCGGCGCCCTTCGTTGGCATGTTCATCTCGGAGGCGTTCTCGCGCGTATCCTCGAGGAACTCGGCGGCCAGCTCCATGTTCTTGCAGATATAGTTGACCACCTCGTCATACGTTGCTCGTTCCAGCGACATGGTTTCCACGTCGGAATCCACGGCAAAGGGGTCATCGGGGACGATAGGCGTCGGGCCGTATTGCAGCAGCAGCAGGTACATGTAATATCCCTTCAGGAAGTAGCACTGCCCGATAAAGTCCCGCCTGTCGACGTCGGAGATATCCGGGACCTCGCCGATGCGCGCCAGCACGACGTTTGCTTTCCGGACGCCCTGGTAATAATTCGGGTAGTTATTATAGCTGGTAGAGAAGGGCGTGATCTCGTCCAGCAGGTAACGTATCCCGGCGTGCCGGTCATCGTTCCACGAGGTAAAGTTCTCGTCCGACGCGCCCTGGAACGGGGTAGCCGAGTTTGTCCAGAGGTTGCCCTCGTTAGGCAGGTAGCTGGCCGCGCCCCGGATATATTGCAAGACGAGATCTCTCCGTTGGAACACGGAATCGAGCTGCGTCATGTTCATGAAGTAGTCGTCAATCGCGAGGAAATCGCTGCAGGCGGACATCCCGGCCATCCAGCACGTCATCGCGAAGAGCGCGAGTTTGCGTGTAATTTTCATATTCGGTTGGTTTTAGAAAGTGACATATAACTGGAAAGTAAACAGTCGTTGTAGCGGGTAAGCGCCGCCGTTCGAGGAGGCTTGTCCCGGGTCCCACAGCTTCACCTTGTCCCACACGGCCAGGTTATCGCCGACGAAGCTAACGGTTGCCGACTCGATCCCGACGGGCCGCGTCCATTGTGCCGGGATGCGGTACGACACCTCGACATTCTTCAGGCGCACGTAACGTCCATCGGCGAGCCAGAAGGTCGACGCGCGGTTATTATTCGCGTTATTCCCGTAATTCAGTCGCGGGAAGCGCGCGTTGGGGTTTTCCGTCTCCGCGCTCCCGGAGTAGGACGCGGGCGTCCACCGGTTTTCCGGCTTGCTCACGATCTGGAGGACATTACCGCGCGATTCCCACGCGAAGGGGTAATATCCCGTCCCGCCGTAGAAGTACTGTACCTCGCCGATGCCCTCCACGAAGGCGCTAATCGTGAAATTCTTGTAATTCATCTCGGCGGCAAACCCGTACTGCACGCGCGGCGTGTTCGAGTAGGAGAGCGGCACGATGTCATCCGTGTCGATTTGGCTATCGCCGTTCACGTCCTTGTACTTGATATCGCCGGGAAGCACGTTCGACATGAACGTCTGTTTCGGGCTACTCTTCACGTCGTCCTCGTCGGAGAACAGGCCCAGGGCTATCAGCCCGCGCATCACGCCGTAGGGCACGCCCGTGTAGGACTGGTAGGGGTAGTTGACCCCGGATTGCTCCCAGTAGTCGACCTTGTTGCGCGACAGCGTGAAGTTACCGCGCACCGTGAAGCGCAAGTTCTGGTTTACCCGGTGGTTATAGGCCAGCGTTCCGTCAGCGCCCCACGCCTGCATCGAGCCGATGTTCGAGTAGGGGAGGATAGACGACAGACCGGCCTCCTCGGGGATATTCGCGCGTTGCTGGAAGATATCTTCCGTGCGGTTGCGGAACGCGTCCACGGTCAGGTCGAAGTGATCGTTGAGGAACTTCGCGTCGATACCGATATTATACTTCTTCGTGGTTTCCCATTGCAGGTCGGGCGCGCCGGTTTGGCTCTCGCCGAGGCCGCTACCGCCCCACGTCCCGCTGCCGCTTGTCCCGACGATCGTCAGGTAGGGGAAGCGCCGGTCGTTGAGCCGGTCGTTACCGACTTCGCCGTAGGAGGCGCGGATCTTGAACTGGCTGATGAAGGGGAATTTCTCCTGGAAGAGCTTGTACTGGCTCGGCAACCAGCCGATCGCTATGGACGGGAACAAACCGTAGCGGCTGCCCACGTCGAAGTTCTCGGAACCGGTATATCCCAGGTTACCTTCCACGAAGTAAATATCCTTGTACGAGTAGGTAGCTCGCCCGGAGAGGGCCTGGTAGCGCTTCGGGATCACCGACAATGTCCTGTTTGTCCCTGATTCGCTAGCGCCCCAGTCGCTATTCTTGCTCTCCT
The DNA here is from genome assembly GCA_031279175.1 of Odoribacteraceae bacterium. Classification (GTDB taxonomy): domain Bacteria; phylum Bacteroidota; class Bacteroidia; order Bacteroidales; family Marinifilaceae; genus JAIRKS01. Next base: position 12,733 of record JAITJA010000178.1, on the reverse strand, counting down.
CGATATAGTAGTGTAGTAGTCCCGTCACGCGGTGATCGTCGAACACGCGGTTATAGTTTCCCGTCATCTCGTAATAGATCTTCCGGTCGGAGGCCGAGCCTTGCGACGCGCTCAGGTCCACCTTGGAGAGGCGCAGGACGGTCTTCAGGCTACCGTCGAGGTTACGTCCCGTTTGCGGGTCGGCGTAATAGAGTTCCGGCCTCATGCTACGCGTTGTCGTGTGCGTCCCGTTTGTTGACAGCGAGAACATCGCCGTGGCCGACAGCCCTTCGGTCAGCATCCCGAGGTCTTGCCGCAGCGTCAGGTTAGTCTTGGCCGAGTAGCGTTCATTCTCCGTGAACCCCGTGTAGTTCAGCCGGACGTATGGCGACATCTCGTCCGAGTTCGTGCCGAACGACGGCAGCTGGCCGTTGGAGTAGCGCACCGGCACGAGCGTCGGCGGCATGTTGGCCTGTGCCGACCACAACGCGCTGTTACTGGCCCCGTCTCCCGGCGCGTTTTGCGTCACGAAGACCGTTTCCAGGTTCAGCGACATCACCGTCGTCCGCGTCAGGTTCGCGTCGATATTGGCCCGGAAGTTATACTTGTGATAGTCCACGTTCGTGTTATTCGTTGTCGCGTCCTTATCCTGCTTGAAGAGCGCCTCGTTATTCAGCACGCCCAGGCTCAGGTAATATCGCGCGTTCAGCCCGCCGCCCGACATGCTCAGGTGGTGCTGTGTATTCCACACGTGGTCTTTCAGGATCACCTCCCGCCAGTTGACGTCCGGGTAGAGATCCGGGTCGAGGTGCGTGCGGAACAGTTCCACCTCCGCCGGGGAATAGATCTCGGGGTTACCCCGCACGATCTCCGCCTCGTTGGCCAGTCGCGCGTACTCGTAAGCGTTCGCGTACTCCGGCATCCGGGGCGAGTAAGAGTAGGTCGCGTTGGTCTTGAAATTAATGCTCAGCCGACCGGCCTTGCCTCGTTTTGTCGTCACGACCACCACGCCGTTCGCGCCCCGCACGCCGTAAACGGCTGTCGACGACGCGTCTTTCAGTATCGTGAAGCTCTCCATGTCCGCCGGGTCGAGGTCGTTCAGGTTGCCCTCGATGCCATCGATCAGCACCAGGGCGCTCTGGCTGGCCCCGAACGTGCTGATACCGCGAATCCAGAACTCCGAGAAGTTGTTGCCCGGCTCGCCGCTACGCGTCACCGAGATGATTCCCGGCACGCGACCGCCGAGCATGTTCGTCACCGACACCGCCGGCACTTGCAACTCCGCCACGTCGATCGTCGTGATCGCGCCCACGACGGAGATCTTGCGTTGCATGTCGCGGCCCGTGACGACTACCGCGTCTATCTCGCTCACGTTCGGTTCCAGCGCGATCCGTTCCCGCTCCCGCGTCGCGGAGTAGGTGATCTCCCGCGGCTTGTAGCCAATAAACGAGAAAACCAGCGTCGTGTTCGGCGTTACTTCAATCCCGAAGCGGCCGTCCCGGTCTGTTATCGTACCTGTTCCCGGCGCGCCCTTCACGGTGATGTTCACGCCTGTTAGCTCGGCGCCCGTCTCGTCGAAGACAATACCGGCGACCCTTATCTTATCCTGCGCGACCGCCCCAGTGACGAGGAGCAACAAGGCGCATGTATATAATATTCTTTTCATCATTGTACACGTGTTTATAAATTACACAACGGGTCTACTCGACGGCATACTTGCGTACCGCGCAGCCCCAGCCCTCGGCGATCCAGTAGTTGCCCTCGCCGTCGTTCGCGATGTCGTACGGGTAGTTGAACCGCGCGTCTACCGGGTTGCCGTCGATCTGCCCGGCAACGTTGATAGCGCCAGCCACGATCGAGACATAGTTGTTGATGATCGAGATCTTGCGGATCACGTAGCCATTGAAGCCGTCGCACACGAAGATATTACCATCCTCGTCGATCGCCAGCCCGTTCGGTTGCACGAACGCGCATTCGTCCACGTACCCGTTGACGACCGCCGAGCCGTTGAAGCCAGCGTAGGAGATGACCTCCTGCCCGTCGGGGCTGATCTTGTAGATACCGAATTTGTTCGCGCACGACACGTAGAAGTAGCCGTCAAACGGGTTGTAGATAACGTAATTCCCGTCGGAGGTGGCCGCGCCCGTGCTGTTGTTCAATACCTCTACTTTCTGCGTCGCGATCTCGAAACGGGCGAAATTTCCTTGCGCGTCGCAGAAGTACAACCACTCCTCGGTCGCGTCCAGCGCCAGGCCGCGCACGCGCCCGCTGAATTGCGTGCCAAGCTGCCCGACGCGCATGGGGGCCCAACCGGTGTTTTTCGCGTAGACGTACACCACGTGGGGGGAGTTCCAGCCAGCGGCATACACCTTTGTCTTGTCGGCCGTCACCGCGGGGCTAGCGGCCTGGAAGCCGTTGTGCACCGTCACCACGGCGTTGTCGGGGACGGAGACTAACCGCACGGAAGCGTTGTCGCGCTGGAAAATAAGCACGGCCTCGTTGCCAATCGCGCCAATACCGTGGATGTACGAGAAGCGCGCCTCGGCCAGCGTCCCGTCGACGAGACCGGTGTTGGAGGCGTTGCCCGCGATCGTCGAGACGTTCTCCGCCACGGTATACCCGAAGCGCTCGCTGGCCAGTGCTTCCTTGTCTTCCACGATGATCTTGATCGCGTTCTGCCCGCCAAGTTGTCTCGGGGCCAGGCAGTAGATCGTGTTGTTGTCCACGCCGATGACGGTGGCGGCGCGTTCCGTCAGCTCGTCAATGAAGTAGACCGATACTTTCGACAGGTCGTTGCCGAAGTTTTCTCCCTTGATGATGACTTTCTCGCGTATCCGCCCGGAGTCGGGCATGAAGTACTCGATGGTCACCGGGGACCCGGGATCGTGTGTTGCCGAAGATCCTTTATCGTCCCCGCTCTCGCAGGCGAACCAGACCAGTGATGCAACACAGATCATGAAAATTGCTCTTTTTCTCATTTCCATAAAGTGTTAAGGTTATACTAAAGTTTACAGTAGTGCAATATTATGGAATCTTTGGAAATAAAGTGTAGTTATTTTCTCTCAATTAATAGGTCATTTTTTTCCAACTGGCCCAAAAAAGCATCCCTTCCCGTTATGTTGCTCTATGTCTTGCATGTAACGGCCCGTTTTCCTCCATTATTTAACATTTGCCGCGGCTATTCGGGCCCCGTTTGAGACATTTCGACCTACTCCCGCGGCCTTTCGGGGCCCTTTCCATGGATTTTTCCCGGCGCGTGACGGCGCGTTTTCCACTTTCCCTTGATGTTTTTCATCAGCCGTCGACGCGCGACAGGCCGTCTAACGATGTCGCTTGCCAGCGGTCGACGCGCGACGCCCTTTCCAACGTTATCGCTGGTCTCCCGTCGCGGCGCGACGCCCTTTTTAACGTTATCGCTGGTCTCCCGCCGCGCCGCGACGCCCTTTTTAATGCTGTCATTTATATAAATAGACTCTTTTTCCTTCCAATGACATGATGTTATTTGTCTCGATAAACTTTTTTCCTTCCAATAACATCATGTCATTCCCATGAATAGATCTTTTTCCTTCAAATAACATCATGTCATTTGCCTGAATAATCTTTTTTCTCTCCAATGACATGTTGTCGTTGGAGGGAAAAAAGTTTTTTCACGGGAATGACATGATGTTATTTGAAGGAAAAAAGATTATTCGGGCAAATGACATGATGTCGTTCCATGGAATAGATCTTTTTCACGCCAATGACATGGTGTTGCTGGAAGAAAAAAGGGTCTATTTATATAAATGACAGCATTAAAAAGGGCGCCGCGCCGCGACGGGAGACCAGCGATAGCGTTGGAAAGGGCGCCGCGACGCGACGGGAGACCAGCGATAGCGTTAAAAAGGGCGGCGCGCGGCGGCGGGAGACCTGTGATAGCGTTGGAAAGGGCGTCGCGCGGCGGCGGGAGACCAGCGATAACGTTAAAAAGGGCGTCGCGCGGCGGCGGGAGGCCGTGGAAATCCCGGGGAAGGGCGCGGCGGCGGCGGCGTTGCCTGTTAACGCGCATTCAATGGTGGTTGTCGGGTGGTGGTATATAAAAAAGAGGAGGGGCCCTGGTCCCCTCCCGGCCGTGTTCCGGACTTACTTTTGTACACTGGCTTCCCGGTGATTGCCTTGTCATAACCTATCGCCCGGCAGGCGGGTGGTGTACCTTTTTCCCGGATTCGCCTGGTTTGTATGTTAGATTCCCGAATGGACTTGTTATATCATTTTTCCCGGGCGTTGTCTCGCGGTATTCAACTATCGGTGACGGAGTCGCGGCGCGAGACGCGCGTCACGCCGGGCACGCGTTTCAGCCTTGATATCAGCTGCGAGAGGTGCTCGGTGTTGGGGACGAGCACGGTGATTTCCCCGTCGAAACTTCCCTCGCTGGAGTTCACTGCCAGTCCCCGGAGTATGATCCGGGAATCCTTGGCGATGGCTTCTGAGACGCGCGTCATCATGTTCGCGTTTTCCCTCCCGGAGACTTTCAGTATCGTCTGGTAGGAGGTGGTTCCCTCCTCGCTTGTCCATGAGGCGTTGACGATTCGGTACGGGTAGCGTCGTCGGAGATCGATGACGTTCTTGCAATGCTCGCGGTGGATTTTTATTCCCTCGCCGATGGAGACGAAGCCCGTGATTTTGTCGCCGAAGACGGGGTTGCAGCAGCGGGCAAACTTGTAGGCGACGTTGTCCACGGCGCGATCGATCAGGAGCACGTCACCTGTTTCCGCGGCAGGCGTCACGTCGACTTCCCGTCGGGGCGCGGGCGGAGGTTTTTCCTCCTCGTTTCCCCTGTTGACGAACTCCTTGATGTCGATCAGGTCATGTTTGCCCTCCGCGACGGCCTGGTAGAAGTCGACGGCAAACTTGTACTTGTAGTGCTGTTGCAGGCGTCGGATGATCTCGTCTGTCAGTTCGATTTTCCAGTTCTTGAAGCGTCTCAGGAGCGTTTCCCGTCCGGTGGCGGCGAGCGCGTGACTATTCTCGGAGAGGAACTGTCGGATCTTGTTGCGCGCCTTGGAGGTGACGGCGATGTTGAGCCAGTCGGCGCTTGGTTGTTGCGTGTTCGCGGTCAGGATGGTGACCTGGTCGCCGTTTTTCAGGACGTAGCGGAGCGTTTCGTTTCGTTTCTCGTTGTTGACTTTCCCGCCGATGCACCTCGCCCCGACGGCGGAGTGGATGGCGTAGGCGAAGTCCAGGAGTGTCGCGCCGGCGGGCAACGTTTTCAGGTCCCCGGCGGGCGTGAAGACATGCACTTCCTTGTCCTGCACGTTGATTTTGATGTCGTCGAGCAAGTCCATCGCGTTCACGTCGCGGCTTTCGAGGATTTCTCTCAGCTCTGACAGCCAGTTTTCGATGGACTTGTCCCCGCTTCCGCCCTTGTACCTCCAGTGCGCGGCGAATCCTTTTTCGGCGATCTCGTCCATTCGCTCGGTGCGTATCTGCACCTCTACCCACCTGTTTTCGGGGCCGAGGACGGTTGTTTGCAACGATTCGTAACCGTTGGACTTGGGTACGGAGATCCAGTCGCGGAGGCGTCGCGGGTTCGGGGTGTACTTGTCGGTGACGATGGAATAGGCGCGCCAGCAGTCGGCCTTTTCCTCCGTTCCGGCGGTTTCGAGGATGAAGCGGACGGCGAAGATGTCGTAGATTTCCTCGAACTCTACTTGTGTTTTGCGCATCTTGTTGAGGATGGAGGCGACGGTCTTCGTGCGGTACTTGGTCTTGAACTTGATGCCTCGTCGTTCCATCTCCTCGACGATTGGCGCGATGAACGCGGCGATGTATCGTTCGCGGGCGTCTTTCGTTCCCTGTAGCTTCCCGGCGATGGTGTTATACAGGTGGGGGTCGCTGAGTCGCAGGGCGCGGTCTTCCATTTCCGACTTGATGTTGTAGAGCCCGAGCTTGTGGGTGAACGGGATGTAGATGTAGTTGGCTTCCCGGGCGAGGCGTTCTTGCTCGTCGCGCTCGAGGTTGTCGGCGAGGCGCAGCTCGTGTAGTTTTTCGGCGAGGAAGACGAGCTGTACGCGCACGTCCTCGGCGAATCCCAGGAGTAGGTTGCGGAAGTTTTCCGAGTCGACGACTTGTCTGGTGGCGTACACGCGACTGATGTTTTGCAGCCCGTTCATGATGCGGGCGACCTTGTCGCCGAAGAGGGCGCGGGTCTGGTGCTCGTCGGGCGGGACGGTGGCCCTGTGGAGGAGCGCGCAGACGACGGATGTGCGCCCGAGGCCGATCTCCGAGGTGACAATCATGGCCTCGTCCAGGAGACGGTGGATCTCCTCGCGGCTCTTGTCGACGATGGCCGCGCGGAAGGCCTCGCGGACGAGGCGCGCGTCTTCCCTCGTGACGAGGTTCCTGCACGATTTCAGCAGGGCGCGGTAACGGAGGGGGATGGAGGGGCGCGTGTTTTCCATGACTATTCGTTTAGCGGCGTCACCTTGATCTCGAAGGATGACGCGTAGTTTACCAGGAAGAATCCGCGGTTCTCGAGGCCGGTACGCCCCGGCGCGGGCGTGAAGATGAAACGGGTAAAGAGGCCTGTCTCGTCGACGTTTGCCAGTGCTTCCAGCGAGCGCTCGCGGTGTATTGCCGCGTGCCGGAAGAAGAATAACGCCTGGTCAAAGCCCTTGTATGCCATGATGGAGGGGTCTGCGTGGAAATGTTTCCTGTATTCCCGCGCGAAGGCCGCGGCGCGCGCGCTTTCCCCGTCCACGTGGGTGGTCTGGAAGATTGTCAGGTTTAACTTGAAGAGGGTTTCCTCGTCGACGGCCGTGAACTTGAGCCACTCCGGGAAGCCCACGACTGTCACGCGGCATCGCTCGGCCCAGGCGGAGATGGCCGGGAGTAAGCGGCTGGCGAGCGCCTCGTCGAGGGTCGGGAAGAGGATGATGTTTTCTTGTTCCGGGCGCGCGAGCTCCTTCAAGGTGGTCGCGGAGAGGCCGTCCCAGTGGAAGAGGGTGAGGTTGTCGCTTTCTTCATCCGCGGAGAGGTATTGCCGCGTCCTGTCGACCAGCTCGCCTTCCTCGCCGCGCGCGCCGCCGGGGGGGATGATGGCCAGGATATGTCCTTCTTGCCCGCGTCGCGCTACCCATCGCGCCATCGCGTCGACGAGCACCCGGGAGGAGCCGTTCACCTGCACGAAGTTGGGGAAGCGCCACAGCTCGCCGGCGCGCGCGGAGAGGGGGTAGACCAGCGGCGCGCCGGGGAGGGATACGCGCGCGGCAAGACGGGCGTAAGCGTCGGCGCGCGCGGGGCCAATGACCAGGTGCGGGGCGAAATGGTTGACAGCGGCGGGGAGGAGGTCGTCGCCCGGGAGGGTGTCCTGCCGGGTGTCGAGGACTTGTAGCGCGATCGAGTAGCCGGCGCGCTTGAGGCTGTCAACGGCAACGAGCATCCCGCAGTAGAATTCCAGGAAGGGCTCGGAACGGGGGGAGATCCGCCACCGCTCGTCGTGCAGGTAGAGTCCCCGGTCGTCGGTCTCGATCTCGTAGAGGGAGGCGGGGAGCTTGTTCTCGTCGACGCCGAAGGGGAGTAGCACGCTGACGCGCGCCGGCGCGCCGGGTGGCTCTTCCACGAGTGGAAGGAGGGGGACGGGCGCGAGGGTGTCGGTCTCTTCCTCGCGCGCCTTTTCCTGTTGTAGCGCGCGGGCGACGGCTGCCCGGTCGGCATGTTCCAGGGAGATCTTGACGATCGTCCCCGGCGGTAGCGCGTCTCTCTCTCCGCGTCCCGGGTTGTCCCGCGTGATTTGTCGCGCGCGGAGGCCGAAGCGACGGGCGAGCACGTATAGCGTCTCTCCCGCTCCGGCCACGTGATAATAATACGTGCCGTCGACGAGTAGTCGGGGTTCGACGCGCGGAACCAGTAGTACTTCTCCCGTCTCGAGGGCGTCGTTTTCCTTCCCGTTTGCCTTTTTGATTTCCTCCTCGCTCACCCCGTATGCCCTGGCGATGGAGTATAGTGTCTGCCCCGCCCCCGTCCGGTGGAGGTAGTAGTTCTTGCCCTGCACGACGACCTCGGAGGCGGAACGCCGTATCTCTTGCGCCGGGAGGACGCGGACACAAGTGGCCATAATCACTACCAGACAAACGCGTAACGCGTAACTATCGCGGGGAAAAAATCGAAGAATCTTAGCTGTTACATCCATGATGCGGTCTCTTTTGCCAAGCAAAAATAGCTAATCAGGCGGATATTTGAAAAAACTCCGCTAATTTTGCCCAACGATTTTAACGAGGGACGCGAGTGCCGTCCCTCCATTGTTTTACTTATCACAGCTTTTATGTATTCTCTTAAAAGAAAAATACGCTTCTGGGGGGCGAATGTCGGGGTCGCGATCGCGCTGTTCGCGTGCGCGTGCCTTTTCACGCTCCATTGCCTCGACGATTACACGCGCCACGGCCATTTTATTCTCGTTCCCAGCCTCCGTGGCCTGACGCCAGCGGAAGCAGAACCGGTGGCGGAGGTCAAGGAGCTGCACGTGACGGTGGTCGATTCTGTCTATAACACGGCCTTTGCCGGCGGGGTCGTCGTGGAACAATTCCCGCTGCCAGGCGCGAAGGTGAAGAATAACCGGGTCATCCAACTTACCGTCAACGCGCGGTCGCAGGAGACGGTTGTTTTCCCTAACCTCCACCAGTCGTCGTTCCGGCAAGCCCTGCAAAGATTAAAGAACTCGCGGCTGAAGCCAGGGAAGATTATCTACGCTCCCTCTCCTTACGCGAACCTGGTGATCGGCTTCCGACGCGGGGAGGAGGTCGTCGAGGCCGGGACGCGGGTGCGCGTGGGAGAGGTGATCGACGTGCTGCTGGGAAGGGGCGAGACGACAGGCGAGACGGCCGTCCCGCGGCTGTTCGGGAAGACGCTGGAGGAGGCGCGGGAACTCTTGCTGTACGCGTATCTCAACCCGGGGGAGGTCGTCGAGGATTACACGATCCGGAATAGCGCCGACAGGGCGATCGCCAGGGTCTATGACCAACGCCCGCGAGAAGGTGTGGCCGCGCGACGGGGCGAGTTCGTGACGATGTTTCTCTCCAAGAATCTCAAGAAAGAGCCCGAGGAATTGTTAGAGGAGGAGGAGGAATGAATTTCGACGATGTCGAGGAGCAGGAGTTCGAGCATTTTCGCTTCGAGATCGATAACGGGCAGACGCCACTGCGCGTCGACAAGTTTCTCGTGGATAGGCTGCCCAATGCCTCGCGTACGCGTGTTCACGAGGCCGCCGTTGCCGGCTGCGTGCGGGTGAACGGGGTGGCGGTGAAGCCTAATTATCGCGTGAAGCCAGGGGACGCGGTTTCTCTCGTGCTCTCTCATCCCAAGCGCGACACGGAGATCGTGCCGGAGGAGATCCCGCTGGAGATCCTCCACGAGGATGATTACTTGCTGGTGCTGAATAAGCCGGCAGGGATGGTGGTTCATCCCTCTTTCGGGCACTATTCCGGGACGCTGGTCAACGCGCTCGCCTGGCACCTGGGGGAGAACCCGCTCTTTACTACCGGGGATGTCCGCCCGGGGCTTGTCCACAGGATCGATAAGGATACTTCCGGGCTGCTCGTGATCGCCAAGACCGCGGAGGCAAAGACGGACCTGGGGTTGCAGTTTTTTAACAAGACCTCGGAACGGAAGTATGTCGCCGTCTGCTGGGGGAATCTCGAGGAGGAGGAGGGGATTATTACCGGGAATATCGGCAGGAATCCAACCAATCGCAAGACGATGACGGCCTTCCCGGCAGGAAGCGAGCAGGGGAAACATGCCGTCACGCGGTATCGCGTGCTCGAACGACTGGGGTACGTGAATGTCGTCGAGTGTATCCTCGAGACCGGACGAACGCACCAGATCCGCGCGCATTTCAAGTCGATTAAACACCCGCTCTTTAATGACGCGGAGTACGGCGGTAACGAGATCCTGAAAGGGACTGTCTTCGCTAGCTATAAGCAGTTTGTCAGGAATTGTTTCGAGACTTGCCCGCGACAAGCCTTGCACGCCAAGACGCTCGGGTTTGTACACCCCGCTACCCGCCTCCCAATGGCTTTCGACTCGCCACTGCCACGGGATATGGAAGCACTCATACTCCGCTGGCGAAATTATACCGCTAATAGATAAGACGGGGTTACACGCGCGCTCCCGGGTGACGATGGCCCGGCGAAGGAGTCTATGTTAACGCGTTTCAATCGACTGTTTCCGCCGTTCAGGGCCGCGCTGCACGTGGCGCCGGGGAAGAGGAATCTGTCGAGGAGGGCGCGATTAATATTCTCGCGCGTCAAGGATGGATACCCGCGGGATGCTTCTCGCTCCTGTCGCGCTCGATGATAACAGGGAGAGAGATCTGTTGCTTGTCGGGGAGGCCGTTAAGTGGACGCGCGTCGAGTGATTGCCTTTAAATGGACGCGCGTCGAGTGATTGCCTCTAAGTGGACGCGCGTTGAATAATTGCCGGTCAAACCCGCGCGGGGGAGACCGGACGATGATGTTTCGCGGGTGTGCCTCGTCGCGCCCGCGCTACTCGAAAATAGGGATTTTCTCGAATTTGTGTGCCGATTGACCGGCCTTCTGCTCGATGGCTTCATCCGCCCCGGGGTCGCCGGAACTCCCGTTGAGAATATAATCATCAATCTGGGCATAAGTGATCCCCAGCTCATCTTCATCCGCTTGCCCTTCCCAAAGACCAGCGGATGGCCGTTTAAGGATTATCGACTCGGGAACATTCAGGTAACGAGCGAGCGCGTAGACCTCCTTCTTGGCGAGCATAGCGAGCGGGTTCATGTCGCAAGCCCCGTCCCCCCACTTTGTAAAGTATCCCACCGTTCTTTCGGCGAGATTCCCGGTGCCCGCCACGAGCCTGTTCTCGAGCTGGGCCACCTGGTAAAGATAGGTCATGCGCACCCGGGGACGCAGGTTGGCATGACTCATGACTAACCGTTTAGCGTCATCCCGATCAAACGGTTCAGCAATAGCCAGCGCGTCAACGGCAGGACGAATATCGAACACGTGATAGCGAAAATGAAACGCCTCCACGAGTTTCATGACGTCCTCCAGGTGTCCGGCCCGCTCCATGTCGTTCCCGTAGGGCATTATAACCAGGCGAGTATCTACCCCGGCCACTTGACAGAGCCGCGCTACCACCGCCGAATCCACGCCCCCGCTGATCCCGAGTACCACGCCTCTTTTCGCGCACCCCTCCACCTGTTCGCGTATCCATTCCGCGATCTGGTCGGTATACGCCGCGACATTCCGCTCGTCCACAACAAAAACCTTTGTTTCCATCTCTTTTTATTTTTAATTCCCGCCCCTCTTGACGGTACAAGTACACGCGAATTACAGCATAATTTTCCAGAAAATCAACGCCATTTTCTCGCCAGGAACGAAAAATAAAAGCCGTCGATCTCCCTATCAATTCATTTCATGAACATTCCTGCATTCGCCTCTCTGCCCCATCTCGTTTTTCGTTACCTTCGCGTAGAGTTCAGTATTTAATTATTCATTTAAAAAGAAAAGCGTATGTCAGTATTAGTAGGCAAGAAAGCGCCGGCGTTCACCGCGAATGCCGTCGTGAATGGTAACAAGATCGTGGAGAACTTCTCGTTGAGCGATTTCAAGGGGAAAAACGTGATTCTCTTTTTCTACCCGGCAGACTTTACATTTGTTTGCCCGACCGAAATCATCGCGTTCCAGGAGAAGCTGGCGGAGTTCAAGAAACGGGACACGGAGGTCATCGGCGTGTCGGTTGACTCGGAGTTCGCGCACTGGAAGTGGCTGCAAACCCCACGGAACGAAGGGGGAATCAACGGGGTAACCTTCCCGTTAGTGGCCGACCAATCGTTGTTGATCTCGAGGAATTATGACGTGCTGGCCGGTGATTTCGACTATAACGAGGATGGTGATCTTGTCTTCGAGAGAACGCCGCGTGCCTATCGCGGTTTGTTCCTGATCGACAAGGAGGGCATCGTCCGTCACCAGGTTGTTAACGACATGCCCATAGGAAGGAACGTCGACGAGGCATTGAGGATTGTCGACGCGCTCGCGTTCTTCCTGGAAAACGGGGAAGTTTGTCCCGCCAACTGGCACAAGGGCCAGAAGGGATTGACCCCAACGCAGGAAGGCATCTCTTCTTATCTCGCCAGCAAGTAGTTCAAGACTTTAAACTGTAAGCGATCGCTCGAGCGATCGCTTTTTTTTGTCCTCCCCCGGCGTGTTTCCCTCTCCTTCCGGTAGTCCTCGAACTTCGATGCCAGGAGATTTCTCGAACGCTTGTTTTTTTGCCTTCTTTGGCAATATCTCATACCGCAACATACGTTCGAGTGTCCGTCTCTTCCTATTCATTTCCTCCCCCGTGCAGGAAATACTATATCCTGCATATGAACGGGATTAATCTTACATGTTCGTCGCTTGTTCGTGAGAAACCTTTGTCCACCAAAATAAGAATTTCGCACTATAACAAGATGTTATTCACCCGTCAGCAACTGCGCCCGGTAAGATTGAAGATGATTAGCCCCGCGACAATTCGCATATCGCGTAGCCACCCACTCATACCGGAACGTTTCGCTCCCCGACCGCCGATTCCCCTATTGTCCTGTTAGTTGATGAACACACCCACTTCCTCGTTTCACAGGCCACGCACAAGGCGAGGAGTGACCCTCACGGACATGATCGTAAGGCTTTTACCGGGCTATTCATCAGTAAGACGGATCGTGACATGTCGCCCGGCATAGTTTATCTTGACCCACATCTTGCCTCCCTTC
>JAITJA010000168.1 GCA_031279175.1 Odoribacteraceae bacterium | reverse complement strand
GTTCCCGGAATCGTGCCCGAGGCCTCGGGGGGACTTTCGGGAGTTCCCGGAACCTTCCCCCGGTCCGTGGGGGACTTTCGGGAGTTCCCGGAACCTTCCCCCGGCCCGTGGGAGACTTTCGGGGGCTCCCGGAACCTTCCCCCGGCCCGTGGGAGACTTTCGGGAGTTCCCGGAACCTTCCCCCGGTCCGTGGGGGACTTTCGGGAGTTCCCGGAATCGTGCCCGAGGCTCGGGGGGGACTTTCGGGGGCTCCCGGAACCTCCCCCCGGCCCGTGGGAGACTTTCGGGAGTTCCCGGAACCTTCCCCTGAAACCGTACCTGTCGTCCCTTTCCCGCCAACCGGCGGGGAAATATTACTTGCCCCGGGAGATCCCACGACGCGCGGAATAATAACAAGGTAAGGAGCTAACGGTAACGTTTCGAGCGGGCGCGATGACTTCCCGCGCGGGCGTGGCGACACTTCGCGCGGGCGCGTTGACAATGACGCCGACGTTACACGTGCCGAGGGGTGTTTTACATGGAACGCTCGCGTCGCGCGGGGAAGTTTACCGGGCGACCACCTTGTTTTACCCGTCCAGGGGAGGGAGCGGGTGCAAAAAACGGCAGGACTACTGGTCCTGCCGTGATAAAATGTTTAAAGCCGCGTCGCGACGAATCGTCCGGGGCAATGATCTTAATCCACGATCTTGAAATTATCAAAGTCGATTCCTTTCCTGGCGTCTGCCGAGTAGACGTGCAGGGTAAAAGCCGTGTCGGTGAGCCCTGTCAGGCGATGGATGTGATTTTCGAAGTCCTCCACCTCCCCGACGGAGTAGAAGCTTTCCCCGGGCTGCACCACGTGCTCGAGCACCTTCTTCAGCCCGCCGTCTACCTTCTTGAACACCTCCAGTAGGACGTTCCCTGCAACTCCCGTGTAGCCGGCGTAGAGCGGGTGCCCGTGTATGGCCGTGCGATCTCCCTTTCGCCAGCCCATGACGATCATTTCCCAGCCGGTTTGTTCGTCCCTGCCGATGTAATTGCGCGTGTACGGGGAGACGAATTCCTGGAAGTCAGCCGGGTTTATTTGCCTGGCGGCGTTCTCCGCGAATGGTTTTAATTCCTCTCCCAGGGATGTGGTGACGGGTTTTCCGGCGGTTTTAGATAATAGTTCCTCGAAGATCTTCTCGTATCCCGGGATGATCTCGATCTTTCGTGTCGCGTTGAGTATTGTTTTCATGGTAAAAAGGGTTTGGTGAATGATCTTGCGGCGTCAAATGTATCCCGTTGACGCGAGAGAGCCACGCGTTTCACGTTCTATTTTTGTTATTCTCGTGCAAATACGCGTTTTAGCGTACGTGCTTTCGCGCAAGTTTTTCCTTTTTACATGGCTACCGGGTAGAGTTTTTTCCCGGTTAATTTCTGGATGTCTCGCATCATGCTTTCTTCTTCTCGCGAACAGAAGGTCAGAGCCATTCCCGTGTTTCCCGCCCTTCCGGTTCTCCCGACGCGGTGCACGTATGTTTCGGCCACGTCCGGGAGGTCGTAGTTGATGACCAGCGGCAGGTCGATGATGTCGATTCCCCTGGCGGCGATGTCGGTGGCGATCATGACGCGCGTTTTTCCCGACTTGAAGTTGGCGAGCGCGCGTTCCCTGGCACCCTGTGACTTGTTCCCGTGCAGGGCCTCGCTTCCGATGCCGGCGCGGGTGAGGACGCGTGCGATCTTGTCGGCCCCGTGCTTGGTGCGCGAGAAGACGAGTACTGATTTTTCGTTTTCTTTCTTGAGGAGCGAGATGAGGAGGTCTTTCTTTTCTTGCTTTTCGACGCGGTACAGGCGTTGTTCGACGGTGTCGACCACGGAGGCTACCGGCGCGACGCCTACCTTGACCGGGTCGCGTAGCATTGCCCGTGCCAGCTCGGCGATGGCAGGGGGCATCGTGGCCGAGAAGAAGAGGGTTTGCCTTTCACGCGGCAGCTTGGGGAGCAGGCGTTTGATGTCGGCGATGAATCCCATGTCAAGCATCCGGTCGGCCTCGTCGAGGACGAAATGCCGGACGTTGTCGAGGCGTATGAATCCCTGGTTCATGAGGTCGTTTAGCCGGCCGGGGGTGGCGACGAGTATGTCTGCCCCGCGGGCCAGCGCGTCGGTTTGTGATTTTTGCTTGACTCCCCCGAAGATGACGACGTGACGTACTCTCGTGCGCGCGGCGTAGTCCCGGAAGCAGTCGCCGACTTGTGCTGCCAGCTCGCGCGTTGGTGTGAGCACCAGTGCTTTTATCGCGCGTTGTTTGCCGGATGCCTGTTCCTTTTCGAGTTGTTGTATGATCGGGATGGCGAAGGCGGCAGTCTTGCCCGTTCCTGTTTGTGCTGTCCCGAGCAGGTCTTTTCCCCGGAGTGCTACCGGGATGGCTTTTTCTTGTATTGGCGTCGGGGTCGCGTATCCTTTTTCAGTGAGGGCCTGTAGTATCGGCCTCGAGATGTTTAATTCTTGAAATGTCATGATGATGTTTTTACTGTCTGCTTGACAGCGTGATTAATTTGGTTGCATGTAACTGACGCGGGGGGAGAAGTGGTGGTGTACCAACCCTTGAATCGTTAACGGGCGCGAAGGTAAGGTTTATTACCGGGATCGCAAATGTTCGACGAACAAAGAGGGGGGCGGCTCATGGGGGGAACGGCCCCGGGGAACGGCTCATGGGGGGAACGGCTCCCGGGGAACGGCTTCCGGTGGGTGTTAAAGCGGGGTGTTGTTGACGTACTCGCTGAAGAACCATGCGGCGCTCTCGCGGAGTTTTTTCAGGCATACATCCAGCGGCAGGTCCAGTTGCCCGCCTGCCGCGTTCCTGTGCCCGCCGCCGTTGAAGAAGTGTCGCGCCCAGATGTTGACGGGGATTTCTCCCTTCGAGCGGAAGGAGAATTTCACGCGTTCCTTGCGCTCGGTGACTTGCACGGAGACGAGTATCTCCTCGATGGAGAGCGGCATGTTGACGACCCCCTCCAGGTCCCCGTCCTTGAAATGAAATTCTTCTAATTCTTGGAGTGTGATGGGGATGATCGCTAACGGGTAAGGCTCCTCGATAGTCATTTTGTTGAGCAGGCAATGCCCCTCGAGGCGGAGGCGGGAGAGGGTATTGCGCTGGTAAAGCCTGTCGAACACCTGGTCTTTGTCCAGTCCCAGCGCGAGGAGTTCGGCGACGACCCGGTAGGTGCGCGGGTTGGAAGAGTTGTGGCTAAAGCCTCCCGTGTCGGTCGTGATGCCGGTATAGAGGGCGTTGGCGATATCCGCGTTGATAATTTCCTTGCCCCAGAGGCGCGTGACCAGGAGGTAGAGTAGCTCGCAGGTCGAGGAGACTCGCGTGTCCGAGAAGCGGTACGCGACCTCGATCGGGTCGGGGTGGTGATCAATCATCAGCACATCGCCCTGGAAGTGTCGCGTGAAAGGCTCCAGGTCTCCCTCTCGCGTAAAGGTATTGTGATCTATCATGCAGAGCATCCCGGCCTCTTGCAACCATTTCGCGCACTCGCCGGGGTGTTTCTGGAAAGAGATGGCGTCCGGGAGGCGCTTCAACCATTTCAGGTAATCCGGGAAATAGTCGCACGTGAGCACCCGCGCCTGCTTTCCCACGCGATCAAACACCTGCCACAGGGCAGAGCACGCGCCTGCCGCGTCCCCGTCCGCGGAGATATGCGGGATGATCGCGATTTTCAGGGAATCGTCCTCCAGTCGTTGCCGTAGTTTCTCGATGATTTCTCTTCTCATTATTCCCATTCGATGGTGGCTGGTGGTTTGGAACTGATGTCGTAAACCACGCGGTTGACGCCACGGACGTTATTGATGATCTGGTTGGAAACGCGCGCGAGGAAGTCGTGGGGCAGGTGACACCAGTCGGCGGTCATGCCGTCCGTCGACTCCACGGCGCGTAGTGCCACGACATTCTCGTACGTGCGCTCGTCGCCCATCACGCCGACGCTCCGCACCGGCAGCAGGATTGTCGCGGCCTGCCAGACACTGTCGTACAGTCCCGTCTCTTCCAGCAGGGAGATATAGATCGCGTCTGCCTCTTGCAGCAGGCGTACTTTCTCTCTCGTCACCTCTCCCAGCACGCGAATGGCGAGCCCGGGGCCGGGGAAGGGGTGACGACGCAGGAATTTCTCTGGCAGCCCGAGGCTCTTGCCCACGCGTCGCACCTCGTCCTTGAAGAGGAGGCGGAGGGGTTCCACGATCTTTAGTTTCATGTAACCGGGCAGGCCGCCCACGTTATGGTGCGACTTGATGGTCTGCGAGGGGCCGTTCACCGAGAGGGATTCGATCACGTCGGGATATATCGTGCCCTGTCCCAGCCAGCGGGCCTCCTCGATCTCGCCGGCCTTGGCGTCGAAGACGTCTATAAAGGTATTCCCGATGATCTTCCGTTTCCTTTCCGGCTCTTCCGCGCCCGCCAGCCGCGACAGGAACAGGTCGCCGGCGTCCACGCCGATCACGTGCAGCCCCAGCTCCTTGTAGTTCTCCATCACGGAGTCAAACTCTCCCAGGCGCAGCAGGCCGTTATCCACGAAGATACACGTCAGGCGCGGGCCGATGGCGCGGTGCAGCAGCATGGCCGCTACCGTGGAGTCGACGCCGCCGGAGAGTCCGAGGATGACCCTGTCGTCACCGATCTTGTTCTTCAGCTCGTTTACCGTCGACTCGATAAAGGAGTCGGGCGTCCACTCTTGCTTGCAGCCGCAGATATCGACGACGAAGTTCTTCAGCAATATCGTTCCCTCGGTCGTGTGATAGACCTCCGGGTGGAACTGTATGCCGAAGGTTTGTTCGCCCTCGACCTGGTAGGCGGCGTTCGTCACGTCGGCGGTGCTGGCTACCGCGGAGCATCCCGGCGGCAACGATTCGATCGTGTCCCCGTGCGACATCCACACCCGCGAACCGTCGCTGATCGACCGGAAGAGGGGGCACTCCCTGTTCACGCGCGAGAGATTGGCTTGCCCGTATTCTCGCGAGTTAGAGGCCTTGACCTCCCCGCCGAAGCGGTGGGCGAGGTATTGTGCCCCGTAACAAACGCCGAGGAGCGGCAACTTGCCCTTGATCGCCGAGAGGTCGGGGCGCGGGGCGTTCTCGTCGAGGACGGAGAAGGGACTGCCGGAGAGGATTACTCCCTTGACGGAGGCGTCCGGGAGGGGGACATGGTGATAGGGATGTATCTCGCAATAGACATTTAGCTCCCTCACCCTCCGGGCGATTAATTGCGTGTACTGCGAACCGAAGTCCAGTATCAAAATCTTTTCTTGCATTGTATTTGACGCGTTGAATTATTTCACTTCATCGAGGGAGAGCGTGTGGCGATCCCAGAAACTATAATCGGCGTCCATCTGCTCGTAGTAGAGCCGACCGGCGACCGGCAGCGGGTCATCGAGACGCACGCCCGTGGTATGATATTGCACCTTTCCTTTCACCTGGTTCCCTCCTGTCTCGTACGAGTAGTCGATGCTCGCGCCACTCATGAAATAGTACGAGGATACCTTTTTATAATTAGTGATCATGGTCGTGGTGCATTTCTCCTGCCGCGGCTCGTTCACCGGGGCCAGGTTACGTCCCATGACGTTGAAATGGCTGGAAGTGATCGTCGCGACGTATTTAATTACCGCGAGATCCTTCAGTTTGATATAGATCTCCCCGCTACACGTCAGGGGCGCGTAGTCACCGGTTGTTGACAGGGAGGGTCGGAGGCACTCGTAGGCGATCACCTGCACGGTATCCCCGTCGTAGAAAGTCTTTCCCTTGTCCCGGAAGCGATATTCGCGAGAATTTTTCGTGTCGAGCGCGTTACGCGCGTGCCTCACCACGTCGGCCGTGACCACGTCGTCGAAATAGATCATCCCGTCGGCCGCGGAGGCAAACGGTTTACCTCGCCGCACCTGCGTGAAGGTATAATTCAGGTCGGTAAAAGCCCGCGCGACGTCCACCCGCTCGTAGCCTCGCTTGTCGTGGAGCAGCACGATCGCCTCTTTCTTCTCCGTCTCCTTGCCGTTGACGGAGACCACGCGTTCGAAGTACCCCTCGTAATTATAAGGGCGCGAGATATAGTTCTTCGGGATATTATTCACCACCTTCTCCAGCAGGCGGCGTGTCGCGTCCACCGTCCCGACCACCTTCACGTCTGCCAGCGCGTAGGCCACTGGTTTCAGGTAGACGACCACCTCTTCATTCCCTTGCAACTCGTGGAACTGCATCTCGCGCGAGGCGTAGCCGATTGCCGAGAAGCGCGTCGCGTGGTTAGCGTACCGCGGGGGCACTGCCAGTTCGAAATACCCCTCGGTATTCGAGGCCACGCCCATCGTGGTGCCGACCAGCCCGATATTCACGAAAGCCATCGGTTCGTTGGTCTGTTCATCCAGCACCCGTCCCTTGGCCCGTATCTTTTCTGCCTCCTGGGCAAGCGCGGGAGAAAACGACCCGGCGAGCAAGAGGAAACAAAGTAGAAATCTCGCGTTCATAGTGATTAACGTGTTAAAGTGTTGAAATGTCGCCCGCGAACCGGATACCCGTCCCGAACGATCGCGTAAATGTAGGCATTATTATCCGAATGGCAATTGGCCGGGAAAATCAGCAGGGAAAACCTCCCCCTCCCGCGCAGTAGGAAATCCGGGAAAAAGGAGCTACTTTGCCGCCCGTTACAAATCGTGAAGAACAACATGAAGGATAAAAGAAAATACATTAACATCTGTCTACTCGCGCTCGTCGGGCTACTTGTAGTCATGCAGGTACGCGCCATCATGCGCGCGGGGGACGAGGGAGACGGCAAAGAACCATCGCGCGTCGCGCCACTTTCCGGTGACGTTTACATTCCCGATCGCCTCGCGTTAGCAGGCGAGGAAGTACCCTTGTGGCGGAGAGACGTGTCGGAATCCCTTCGACGCGAACTGGTCGCGAACGCCTACTTCCACTCCCACGCGATACTGCTCCTCAAGAACGCGCCGCGTTACTTCGCCCGTTTCGAGCCGATCCTGCGAGAGGAGGGCGTGCCGGACGACTTCAAGTACCTTGCCGCGGCCGAAAGCTCGCTCAACCCGCGTGCCGTCTCGCCGGCAGCAGCCGTTGGACTGTGGCAATTCCTCAAGAGCACCGCGCGGGAACACGGCCTGGAGGTCAACGAACAGGTCGACGAGCGATACCACCTCGAGAAAGCCACCCGCGCCGCGTGCCGGTACCTGAAAGAGGCAAAAGAACGATTCGGGTCGTGGACAATGGCCGCCGCCGCCTACAACACCGGCGTGAAAAACGTCGCCCGGCAAGTCGAAATACAGCAAGAAACAAATTACCACGACCTCCTCCTGGCCGAGGAAACCAGCCGCTACGTGTTCCGCCTCCTCGCGCTCAAGCAAATCATCGAGCACCCCGCCCGCTACGGGTTCCGCCCGCCGGAACCATACCCGGCCGAGGAGTACGAGGAAATCGAAATCACCTCCTCCATCACTAACCTGGCCGACTTCGCCAGGGAAAACGGAATATCATACAAGACACTGAAACGATTCAACCCTTGGCTCCGCGCGTGGTCGCTGGACGTCTCCAGGGAAAAAACATACCGCGTCGCGATACCGAAAAACAAAAACGCATACCGCTAAAATCAATTAAAACAAACGTCCATGAAAGAAACACTAACTATCTTCTGCGAAAACAACCGCCGCGTCGTCGAAATCCCCACCGGAAGTAGCCTCGAGGAGCTCGAGCGAATACTCTTCCCCGGCGCGAACAACGAGTTCATAGGGGCACTCGTGAACAACGAAACCCGCGAGCTACACTACAAGCTATACAAGCCCAAGTCCGTCCGCTTCATCACGATCGCCTCCCTCGACGGGTACAGCATCTACGTCCGGACCCTCATCTTCGTCCTCTACAAGGCCCTCAGGACCATCCACCCCCGCGCCGGGATCCTCGTCGATCACTTCATCTCCAACGGGATCTACTGCCGCGCCCGACGCGTCAATATCGACGAGCTGGACGTCCCCGGGCTCGAGCGAAAAATGCGCGACATCATCGACGCCAACGAGGAAATCACCCGCGAGGAAACAATCACCCGCGAGGCAATCCGCCTCTTCGTCAACGAGGGACTGCGGGACAAGCAAGCCCTGCTCGCGACACGCGGCAAAAGCTACACCTCCGTCTACCGTCTCGGCGACACCCCCGGGTATTTCTACGGAACGCTCGCACCCCGCGCCGGCCTCGCCAGGGTCTTCAACCTGATCAAGTACAGGGACGGCCTACTACTACTCCTGGCCGACCGCGAGAACCCCGGACAAGTACTGCCCCTCGTCCCCCGCGAAAAACTCTTCGCCCTCCTCGGCGAGGACAAACGAGTGGCGCGAAACACGCGCGTCTCGCGCGTCGGAGACCTCAACCGACGCGTCGAGGACGGGGACGCCGGAGAGATAATCAAGGTCAACGAGGCCCTGCACGAGAAAAGAATCTCGCGAATCGCCGACATGGTGCGCGAACAACGCGGGAAAGTGAGAGTCATACTGATCGCCGGACCCTCATCCTCCGGAAAGACCACCTTCGGGAAGCGACTCGCCGTGCAACTCATGGTGAACGGAGCGCGCCCCGTCAACCTCTCCCTCGATAATTATTTCGTCAACCGCGAGGATACACCGCGCGACAAGAAGGGAGAGCTCGATTTCGAGACCATCGACGCGCTCGACGTGGAATTATTCAACCGCGACCTCTCCCTACTGGCGCGTGGCGAGGAAATAGAGATCCCCAAGTTCTCGTTCGAGACCGGAAGGCGATATCATGACGGGGAACGCCTCCGCCTCCCGCCACGAGGCGTGATCATTGTCGAGGGAATTCACGGCCTGAACCCGCGCCTGGTCGCCAACATCGAACGAGAAAGGTTGTTCAAGATCTTTATCTCGGCGCTCACCTCGATCTCGATCGATAACCACAATATCATTAACCCGACGGACAACCGGCTGATCCGACGCGTGGTGCGCGACTACAAGTACCGCGGCTACACGGCCCTCCAAACCCTCAAGCGCTGGGAAAGCGTCCTCGCCGGCGAACAATCGCACATCGTCCCGTACCAGGAGGAGGCCGACGTGCTCTTTAACTCGGCACTCGCCTACGAGCTGGGCGTGCTGAAACAAGTCGCCGTGCCACTGCTGGAGGAGGTGCCAGATGATCGCGTCGAGCACTCGAAGGCTCTC
>JAITJA010000140.1 GCA_031279175.1 Odoribacteraceae bacterium | reverse complement strand
GGGAGGGTTTCGCGAAATCGCGAAACGTCGCCCAACTACTTGGGGAAGGTTTCGCGATTTCGCGATGGCCTTACTTTATTATTATTCCACGTGCCGGGGGATTTCACGGGCTGTCCGGGGAGGCGTCGCGACGCGCCAATTAGCGGCGGGGACGCGCCAAATAACAGCGAGGACGCGCCAATTAGTAGCGGGGATGTAACAATTAGTGGCGAGGACGCGCCAATTAGCGGCGGGGATGTAACAATTAGTGGCGAGGATGTAACAATTAGCGGGACGGACGCGACCGGGACGGGCGAGACGGTTCATTCATGCAGGCGAGGAGAGCGAGCGAGGCCCGCGAGTAGCCCCGCGCCAAACAGTAATGGTAAAGCGAATCTTTTCATGTCGCGATGTTTTTTGTTCTCGGGCCGCGAGGTGCGTCTTTCCTCGCGACAAGGAAAGGTTTCGGGCGATGTTGGTGGTCGCGCGCGGGAATATTTCGACTACATTTGTATTCGCGAGAGACAAGATGACCGGGAGATGGTTTTTTATTGTCCGGCGCGTTGCCGGCGCGAGGATCTTTTCTCTTTTCCTGTTCTTTTTTGTTTTTCTCGCGTTGAACTCACGTTAAACAGATGTATCATGAAACGAGTAGCTTTTAAAATGACACTGAAGCCCGGGTACAAGGAGGAATATGTCAAGCGACATGACGCTGTATGGCCGGGGATCGTCGAACTGATCAAGCGTTCGGGTATCGGCGATTATTCCATCTTCCTGGACGAGGAGACGAATACCTTGTTCGGCGTGCAGAAAGTGACGGGAGAGGTCTCGTCGCAAGGGCTGGGCAGCGCGGAGATCCAGCAGCAATGGTGGGATTACATGAGCGATATCATGGAGGTTAACCCGGATAACTCGCCCGTGACTACTTACTTGCAGGAGGTGTTTTACATGGAGTAGCGCCCCCCTTCACGCGTTCGTCCCCCCTTCCCCGTCTCGAGAGAGGCAGGAAAGGGGGGACGATACTTGTAAGGAGCTATCGCTTCCCGCTCGCGACCCGTGGCGCGCGGGAGAGGCCTCGCGCGATCATGATAATCCCCAGCAGGATAAAGGGGATGCTCAGCACTTGTCCCATGTTCAGGAGCATGGTCTCCTCGAACGCTTCCTGGTTTTCTTTCAGGAACTCGATGAAGAAGCGGCACGTGAAGATCAGCACGAGGAACGCGCCGAAGAGTATTCCCTCTCGCTCTTTCGCCCGCGTCCGCCAGTATAGATACATCAGCGCGCCGAAGCTGGCCAGGTAACAGATGGCCTCGTATAGCTGTGAGGGATGGCGCGGCGTTAGCGGGTCGGCCACCCCGTGCGCGTTCGCGAAGCGGAAGCCCCAGGGGAGGTCTGTCGGTAATCCGATGATCTCCGAGTTCATCAGGTTGCCCAGCCGTATAAAGCACCCGGCCAGGGCGACAGGGACCACGGCGCGGTCGAGTACCCACCAGATCGATCGCTTGCTCACTTTCCGGGAGTAGTACCACAATCCCGCGATGATACCGATGGCGGCGCCGTGGCTCGCCAGTCCCTGGAAGCCGGTGAAGCGGAATCCCTGGTCGGTGCTGAAGGGGAGGAAGATCTGGAAGAAGTGCTCCCGGTAGTAGGCCCAGTCGTAGAAGAGGCAGTGCCCGAGCCTCGCGCCGATGATCGTTGCGACGGCCACGTGTACCCATAGTTTGTTGAGCCATTCCGGTGGTAGTTTTTCGGCCTTGAACATTTTTTCCTCGATCTTGTACCCGAAGATGAAGGCCAGCGCGAAAAGTAAGCCGTAGTAACGGATCGAGAAGCCGCCCAGCGAGAAGATCTCGGGGTCGACGTCCCAGTTGATAAATAGCGATAACATCATGTTGCTTGTTGTATAGTTACGCGGTCATGTTCACTCGTTTTGCCCGTGGCAATTCTTGTATTTTTTCCCGCTCCCGCACGGGCAGGGGTCGTTGCGTCCCACCTTTGGCCCGACGCGCACTGGTTCTGTCTTGCGCGTTGTCTTGTTTGATGTTGGCGTTGGGATTTCGGAGCGTTCGGTTTTCAGGCGGCTCAGGTCGGTGCGTCGTTCTTCTGCCCTGCGCACTTCCTCCGGCGCGGCGAAGGGGATTTGTCCTTTCATGAGGGTGGAGACCACGCTCTTGTTGATTTTGTCGATCATCACCTTGAAGAGGTTAAAGGACTCGAACTTGTAGATCAGTAGCGGGTCTTTCTGCTCGATGGCCGCGTTCTGCACGGATTGTTTCAGGTCGTCCATCTCCCGCAGGTGCTCCTTCCAGAGGTCGTCGATATGCGCGAGGATGATCGCCTTCTCGTACGAGCGCACGAGGTCTTCTCCCCCCGTCCGGTAAGCCCGTTCCAGGTTTGTCACCACGTTGTACGTCCGGAAGCCGTCGGTGAAGGGCACGACGATGTTCTTGTACTGCTCCCCGCGGGTCTCGAAGACGTTCTTGATGACCGGGAACGCTTGCCGCGCGATCGTCTCCACCTTCCGGTTGAATGTCTCGCGTACCAGGCCGTACAGCTCTTTCGTACTCTCTTCTGCCGGTCGCCTGCCCAGTTCTTCCTTCGTGATCGCGTAGTTGACCGAGAGGTATTTCAGCGCTGCCGCTTGTAGTTCCTCGATATTCTCCTCCTCCTTGTGCTCCTCGATCAACGCCTCGCACACGTCGTACATGTTGTTGGCAACGTCCACGCCGACGCGTTCGCCCAGCAGGGCGTGGCGGCGTTTCTTGTAGATCACCTCCCGTTGCGAGTTCATCACGTCGTCATATTCCAGGAGGCGTTTCCGGATGCCGAAGTTGTTTTCCTCGACTTTCTTCTGCGCTCGTTCGATGGAGCGGGTGATCATCGAGTGCTGGATCACGTCTCCTTCCTTGTGCCCGAGGCGATCCATCACGCTGATGATGCGCCCGGAGCTGAAGAGGCGCATCAGGTCATCTTCCAGCGACACGAAGAATTGCGACGTTCCCGGGTCGCCTTGTCGTCCGGCGCGGCCTCGCAGCTGCCTGTCGACGCGGCGGGAGTCGTGCCGTTCCGTGCCGACGATGGCCAGCCCACCGGCGGCGCGTACTTCCTGGCTCAGCTTGATGTCGGTCCCGCGGCCGGCCATGTTCGTGGCGATCGTTACCACGCGCGACTTACCGGCCTCGGCCACGATGTCTGCCTCTCGCTGGTGTAGTTTCGCGTTTAGCACGTTGTGCTTGATCCCGCGCATCTTTAACATGCGGCTCAGCAGCTCGGAGATCTCCACGGAGGTAGTGCCCACCAGCACCGGCCGTCCCGCGTCTACCAGGCGGACGATCTCGTCGATCACCGCGTTATATTTCTCTCGCTTGGTCTTGAAGACGTAGTCATTCGCGTCTTTCCGCGTCACCGGCTTGTTCGTCGGGATCACCACCACGTCCAGCTTGTAGATATTCCAGAACTCGCCCGCCTCCGTTTCTGCCGTTCCGGTCATCCCGGAGAGCTTGTGGTACATGCGGAAGTAGTTTTGCAGCGTGATCGTGGCAAACGTCTGCGTGGCGGCCTCCACCTTCACGTTTTCCTTGGCCTCGATGGCCTGGTGCAACCCGTCAGAGTAGCGGCGGCCCTCCATGATACGTCCCGTCTGCTCGTCGACGATCTTCACCTTGTTCTCTATGACCACGTACTCCACGTCCAGCTCGAATAGCGTGTAGGCCTTCAGCAGCTGGCTCACCGTGTGGATACGTTCCGACTTGATGGCGTAGCGTTGCGTCAGCTCGTCTTTCTTCGTGATCTTTTCCTCGTCCGGGATCGTCATCTTGTCGATATCGGCCAGCTCGGAACCGATGTCCGGCAGCACGAAGAAGGTGGGGTCCTCGCCCGCTGCCGTGATCGTGTCGTGTCCCTTGTCGGTGAGATCGATCGAGTGCAATTTCTCGTCGATCACGAAATAGAGCGGGTCCGTGATCTCCGGCATCCGCCGGTTATTCTCCTGCATGTACATGTTCTCCGTCTTCACGAGGGTCGCCTTGTTCCCTTGTTCGCTGAGGAACTTGATCAGCGGCTTGTACTTGGGCAATCCCTTGTGAGCGCGCAGCAGCAGCACGCCTCCTTCCTCCTGTTTCTTCCGGTCATCGCTTGCCAGCAGGGCCTTGGCCTCGTTAAAGATCCGCGTCACCAGCTCGCGTTGCATCTTCACGATCCGTTCCACGCGCGGCTTGTACTCCTCGAACATCTGGTCTTCTCCTTTCGGGACGGGACCGGAGATAATCAACGGGGTACGCGCGTCGTCGATCAGCACGGAGTCCACCTCGTCGACGATGGCGTAATTATGCCGTCGTTGCACGAGGTCTTCGGGATGGACGGCCATGTTATCGCGCAAGTAGTCGAAGCCAAACTCGTTGTTCGTACCGAACGTCACGTCCGCCCAGTACGCCTTGCGTCGCTCGGGGGAGTTGGGCTGGCTCTTGTCGATGCAATCCACGGAGAGACCGTGGAACATGTACAGGGGACCCATCCACTCCGAGTCGCGCCGGGCAAGGTAATCATTCACCGTCACCACGTGCACGCCGCGCCCCGTCAGCGCGTTCAGGAACACCGGCAGCGTTGCCACCAGCGTTTTACCTTCTCCCGTGGCCATCTCCGCGATCTTGCCCTGGTGAAGCACGGCGCCGCCAATCAGCTGCACGTCGTAATGCACCATGTCCCACTTGACCTCGTTCCCGCCGGCCATCCACGAGTTAAAATAGATGGCGCGCTCGCCGTTGATCTCGACAAAGTCTTTCGTCACCGCCAGCGCGCGGTCAAATTCCGTGGCCGTCACCTCCACTCTCGCGTTTTCCACGAAGCGACGCGCCGTCTCTTTCATCACCGCGAAGGCCACCGGCATGATCTCGTCGAGCACCTCCTCGATATTCTTGTCTACCTGCTCTTCCAGCTTATCCACGCGGTGATAGATCTCCTCGCGTTCCTCGATCGAGGGCTTATCATTCTCCACGCGTGCTTTCAGCGCGTTGATCTCCTCTTGTTCCTCCCGGGTACTCTCTCGCACTTGCTGTCGCAGCGCCGAGGAGACGGCCCGCAGGCCGTCATGATCCAGTCCCTTGATCTTCGCCCACTCCGCGTTCACGCGGGCCGCGATCGGGAGCAACTCCTTTAAATCCCTGTCCGACTTGTTACCGAAGAGAGACTTCAGTATATCGTTAAATCCCATAATACTCTTTATTTGATTAATATTGTTGTAAATAAAAACACGCTCATCGCGTCAGACCTCCTCGTGTTCGACATCCTCGACGCGCTCGTCGGCATGACCCTTCCCCTTCTCGTGCAGGAGATTATTGGCCAGCACGCTCGTCCCCGCGATGATCGACGCCGCGCCGAAGACGATAACGAGCGCCTCCCGCGTCCGGAATGGATCGGCGATCACAAGGATACCGGCTACCAGCGTCACCACCGGAAGAAAGTAAAAGATAACGGGCACGCGCGTCACCTTCAACGAGGCCACCAGGAACGATAATTGCCAGCCGCCAGCCGCGACCAGCATGAAACCCAGCAGGTAAATCAACACGCCAGTAAACAACCAGGGAAAAATACACAGCAACGCGCCCAGCAAAACGCTGCCGGCGACGCTCGCCAGGAAAAGCGTGTTCGCCCGCCTCGCCTCCCGCGACGAAAGCACCAGCGTCACGATCCCGGCAAGGCAAAAAGCCGCGCCAATGACCTGAACAAGGTAATCCAGCGCCCGCGACGGCCACGTCACCAGTGCCAGCCCGAGCAAGATAGCCATGATAGCGCCCGCGCGCGATCGCTTAAAAGAGGAAGGTGTAATGATTCGCATGATTTCGTTATTTAAATGGTTACCCGGTTTGCCGGTACGCGCAAATGTAGTGCTTTTCATCACGCGAAACAAGCCGCGCCGCCCCCACCGTCGCCCCGTCCCCCCACGCGATCACCCTCAAAGAAACTCCAGCAACGCCGCGCCGCACGAGTAACCACCACCGAACACCGTCAGTGCCACCAGGTCGCCGCTCTTCACGCGCTCCAGGCCGCGCGACAGAGCGATGCCGCAACTCGGGCACCCCGTGTTCCCCAGTTCCTCGATATCAGAAAGCATCGACGAGGCCGGAACACCAACCTGCCGCGCGATAGCGTCCATGATGCGTTTATTCGCCTGGTGCGTGGCGATAAAGGACAAATCATTGATCGTCAAACCACGATCGGCGGTCACCCGTTCCAGCGCCTCGACCATGTAATGGCACGCGTTAATAAACACGTCCCGCCCCCCAGGCATCGAAATCCCGTCCAGCAGCGGGCGAAGATGCACGGCCGTGTCCGCCTTCCCCGCGTGTCCCAGGCCGCGAGTATACACGCTCGAGACGAGGGCCGGCTTCCTCCCGAAGACCGTCGTCGAGACAAGCATGGCAACCGCCCCGTCACCCCAGAGATGCCCACTCTGGGGGCAACTCTCGCGGGCATACGCGGAATTATGCTCGGAAGCAATAACGAGCGCCCGGGAAATCCTGCCGGCGGCAATGTACATCCCGGCGATCTCCAGCGCGTTAATCAATGAGGAACAGGCAGAGGAAACCGTCAAGCAACGAGCACCGTCAAGCCGGAAAACACGCTGGACAACGTGAGACGCGGTGAAAACAGTATCGTGCGGCGAGTAAGTACCCGTGACGATCAGGTCAATACCTGACAGCGGCGAACCGAGTTGCCGCTCCAGCGCTCGAACAGCCTCGACGGCCATCGTGTTCGTGTTCTCCCCGTCACCGGCCTTGCTACGCGTCCGGATCCCGGTGCGAGAAAAAATCCACTCGTCATCCAGGCCATTGATGGATTTAAAATAACTATTCGGGACGCGCCCCGCCGGCAAGTAATGGGCGATAGCGTTAACGTACATGTCGCGATTCTTCTCCAGGGTCATACCTAATTATTACGTTGTTTTTAGCCGCTTTTATTCACAAAAAGCGTGCAAACCTATCTCTTTTCATTGTAAATATGCCAACAGGCGGCGTGAAAAATTACTAAAGCGCCACGCGAGAGCATGACAAAGGTCATGGAACGCGAACCCTACCGGCGCGATCTTCGCGACCTCATCAAACACGTTTAACATGGCTTTTTCACTACTAAAAGAACGGCCCTTCTCGCGAGAATGGTTCTCGACATACGCGCTACTTGCCGGAGGCGCCTTCATCCTGGCACTGGGTTACAGCTGTTTCATGTCCCCCTACCGCATCGTCCCGGGCGGAATCTACGGCATCTCCATCGTCCTCCACCACGAATGGGGATTCCCGCTGGGATTGGCCGCGTTGTGCTTCAACCTGCCCTTGAGCCTGGCGGGAATAAAAGTGCTCGGCCCGCGTTTCGGGCTGAAAACGGTCATCTGTTTCTTGCTCGTGGCATTGTTCTCGGACACGATCCCGTGGACGCTCTCGCTCGTGGCGGGAATGAACCCGGTAGACCCGCTCGACCTCGGCGACGAGGTATTACTTGCCTGCATCTTCGGAGGGGCCGTCATGGGCGTCGGGGTCGGGATGATCCTCAAAACGAGAGCCTCCAGCGGCGGCACGGACGTCCTATCGGCAATCATGCACCGCCACACGCGCCGACCGGTCGGGCAACTACAAATGATAATAGACTCGTGTATCGTGCTATTCGGGCTCGTGATGTTCCGCGACTGGAAAGTGCCAATGTACTCGTGGCTATCAATCTTCGTGATGGGAAAGACCATCGACATGATCCTGCAAGGCTTCTCCAGCGAGAAAACGTTTTTCATCATCTCCGATCGCGTCGAGGAACTGCGCCGTTTTATCCTGGATAACATGAAACGTGGCGGTTCGATCATCCCCGTCGAGGGAATGTACCGGAGAGACGGGAAAGAAATGATCATGACCGTCGTCAGCCGAAGGGAAATGACTACTCTACAGCACGCTATATACAAGATCGACCCACGCGCCTTTATCACGATCATCGACGCGAAGGAAATCCTCGGCGAGGGCTTTAAACGACTTGCCGACGAGGAGTAATTCCCTCGCGGTCACTTCCCCCGGCGACCGCGCCCCTCGCGACATGGATTCCCGGCGCGAGGCCTGCCTTTCCCCGCCTCCATCTCTCGCCGGCGAACGGGCCATCTCCCGTCTTGTCAATTGATATTCGCGATCTTCCCCTTGCTCCACGGGGCATTCCCGGCCACTCTATCGATCTGCCCGTCCCCCCTGTCGATCTGCCCGGCCATCACCGTGACATGTCCCCTTCCTTGCCGTGCATTCAGAATCAGTCACGCGAGAAGGCGCTAAGGGTGCACTTTATTCCGCGTCTCCACGCCTTTCTTCCATTAAAGTTCCCCGACAACCCATGCTGGTTCTCTCTCCTTTACTTCAAGACAGCTGTCCTGCGCTTCAAGACAACTGTCTTGCGCTTCAAGACAGCTGTCCTGCGCTTCAAGACAACTGTCTTGCGCTTCAAGACAACTGTCTCGCACTTCAAGACAACTGTCTCGCGCTTCAAGACAACTGTCCTGCGCTTCAAGACAGCTGTCCTGAGCTT
>JAITJA010000121.1 GCA_031279175.1 Odoribacteraceae bacterium | reverse complement strand
ATAAATAAGGCGTCGCCCGCCAGTGGAGCGCGATCACCCCCCTCCCGTTTTAACATCGTTGACATTTTTTCGCGTTCGGGCGACCCGGTACTGCCGGTGAAAACCTTCCGGTTTACGCGCCGCGAGCGCGAAAAGTTCACGAAATCGTGGCAGCGCGGGCACGCGACAAGGGGGTTCTTGCTCGCGACGAGACAGTGAATTTTCGCGAACACGCCCCGCGCCACGCGAGAGACCTTCGCGAACTCGCGAACACGCCCCGCGACACGCGAGAGACCCTCGCGAGCTCGCGAA
Source organism: Odoribacteraceae bacterium (assembly GCA_031279175.1). Taxonomy (GTDB): domain Bacteria; phylum Bacteroidota; class Bacteroidia; order Bacteroidales; family Marinifilaceae; genus JAIRKS01. Next base: position 14,065 of record JAITJA010000121.1, on the reverse strand, counting down.
AGCTTCCTGCAACTCGCGAGAGACCTTCGCGAGCTCGCGAAAGCTTCCCGCGAGCCGCGAGAGACCCTCGCGAGCTCGCGAAAGCTTCTCGCGAGCCGCGGGGCCTGTTCGCGAGCCCGCGAAGGCCATTTTTCAACGCGCGAACTGACACTGCAAGCCCGCGAATACCTCCCGCGTGCCGGTATCCGCCACTCGCGGCCCCGCGACTACCCATCGCGTGTCACTTCTCGTCGCTCGCACCGTCGCGACCACCGCCCGCGTGTCGATTTTCATCTTTCGCGACGCCGCGCCACCCCCTCTCGTTCCGCTTTTCGACGCGCGAAAAATGACAGGAGAACCCCGCGCCCCGCGCCCTGCTTAAGAAACATTTAACTGAAAATTTATTAAACGCCCGGCCTCCCCCCACCCCCGCGCGACGAAGCGCGCGCCCGGTAGACCCGGCAAGGATAACATCACCTCTCCCGCGCCAGGCCTGCCGGGGGCGCGTTTTATCACGCGGGACGAGGTCCCGCCGGGAAATACCAGCAGCTCTCCCCCGCCCTTGCCGCGGACGCGCGACCCGCCCCCGGTAGAAATTAGTGGCAAAAGTTTGTAGATACCAATTCCTTTCATACCTTTGCCGTCCATTTTGGAACGACTACCCGTGATGCAGGAGTGAACCCTTAGCCATTTCCCTTGCGCGGCGCGAGTAACCCGGGATTGAAAATGTTCGTTTGCCCGACGAAACACGTTGATTTCAAACCGTGAAACGCGACAGGTAGCACGACAAAAGGACAAACAGAAGTATAATTTTAAACGAGCAAAAGTGGATCAGATTAGTTACAGAACAGTTCATCTCAACAAGGCCACTGTACAAAAAGAATGGGTCTTGATTGACGCCGAGAAGCAAGTCGTGGGGCGACTCGCCGCGAAGGTCGCGAAGCTCCTGCGAGGCAAATACAAACCCGGTTTCACGCCACACGTGGATTGCGGGGATAACGTGATTATCGTGAACGTGGAGAAAGTTATCTTGACAGGAAAGAAGATGACCGACAAGAGGTATCTCCGCCACACGCAATACCCCGGCGGACAACGCGTGTCTACCCCGGAACAGTGGATGAAGACGCACCCCGAGAGAATTCTCGAACATGCCGTGAAGGGCATGCTCCCTAAAAATCGCCTCGGTAGCGCGCTCTTCCGCAATCTCTACCTGTACGTCGGCCCGGAACACAAACAGGTCGCGCAAAAACCTAAAGCAATCGATATTAACGCGCTTAATTAATCAATCATGGAAATAATCAACGCAACCGGCAGGAGGAAAACAGCAGTGGCTCGCGTTTACCTGAGCGAGGGGAAAGGGAATGTTACCATCAACAAGAAGACAATCGAAGAGTATTTCCCGCTGGCAACCCTGCAGTATAAGGTGAGACAACCGCTCGAGTTACTGGAGGTCGCCGGGCAGTACGACGTCAAGGCAACCCTGAACGGGGGAGGTTTCAACGGGCAAGCAGAAGCACTGCGGCTGGGTATCGCCCGCGCGCTGGTCAAGATCAACGCGGAAGATAAATCCAAGCTGAGAGCAGCCGGCTTTATCACGCGCGACCCGCGCGAGGTGGAACGAAAGAAACCAGGACGCCCGGGCGCTCGTAAACGGTTCCAGTTCTCGAAACGCTAAGCGAAGTTTAGTATCTAAATTACCGGGACTTCCAAGGGAACTACCCGGCAATTGTATGAACAAGGAAAGTAAACTTAAACAATTACACATGTCAAAAACAAATTTCGACGAATTATTGAACGCGGGGGTGCATTTCGGTCACCTGACCCGCAAGTGGAATCCCAAGATGGCTCCTTATATCTTCATGGAGCGAAACGGTATCCACGTCATCGACCTGAATAAAACGGCAATCATGCTCGATAAAGCTTGCGCCGCGCTGAAGCAAATGGCCAGGTCAAACCGGAAAATTCTGTTTGTAGCGACAAAAAAACAGGCTAAGGATATTGTCGCGGAAAGAGTAGCTAATATTAACATGCCGTACGTCACCGAAAGGTGGCCGGGTGGCATGTTGACCAACTTCCCGACGATCCGGAAGGCGGTGAAGAAGATGGTAACCATCGACAAAATGGAGAAGGACGGCACTTTTGCACATCTCTCCAAACGCGAAAAACTCCAGATCTCCAGGCAACGGGCTAAACTGGAAAAGAACCTCGGCAGTATCGCCGACATGGCTCGCCCGCCCGCCGCGCTCTTCGTGGTGGACGTGATGAAGGAGTACATCGCGGTGAAGGAGGCCCAAACACTGGGGATCCCGGTGTTCGCGATGGTGGATACCAATTCTAATCCCGACGGGATCGATTTCGTGATCCCGGCCAATGACGACGCCTCTACCTCGATCACGCTGGTGATTGATAAGGTGGTCGCCGCCATCATGGAAGGGTATAACGAACGCAAGGCGGAACGCGAGAAGGATAGTGACAAGAAGGAGGACGGGGAAAGAGAAGAGGAAGAAAGAACCTCCCGGGGTGCTGCCGACGAGTAAATTTACACGACATAAAAAATAATACATGGAAATTACAGCAGCAGAGGTAATGAAGTTGCGAAAGGCAACGAACGCCGGCATGATGGATTGTAAACACGCCCTGCAAGAAGCAGAAGGCGATTTCAATAAGGCCGTTGATATTATTCGCAAGAAGGGACTGGCTATCGCGAACAAGCGGGCCGATAGGGACGCCAACGAGGGTTGTGTCCTGGCCAGGACGGACGGGAAACGCGCCGTGGTTGTATCGTTGAATTGCGAGACGGATTTCGTGGCCAAGAACGAGGGATTTATCTCGTTTACCGGGCGGATTCTCGACGCGGCGTTTGCAGCGTTGCCGGCAGACAAGGACGCGTTGCTGGCAACCCGGCTGGACGATCGTACCGTCGCCGACCATATCTCGGAACAAACCGGCGTGATCGGCGAGAAGTTGGAACTGGCTTATTACGGTAAGGTGGAAGCTGCCGGGTGTACCGTTTATATCCACCCGGGAAATAAACTGGCTACCGCCGCGGGCTTCAACAAGGCGATCGACGTGCAGGTGATGAAGAATATCGCCATGCAGGTTGCAGCCATGTCACCGATCGCTGTCGACAAGGAGGATATCCCGGCAGAGGTGGTCGAGCATGAACTGGAAATCGGCAGGGGGAAAGCACAGGAAGAGGGGAAACCAGAGGCCATGTGGGACAAGATCGCGCAAGGTCGCTTGAACAAGTTCTACCAGGAGGCTACCTTGTTAAACCAAACGTTCGAACAGGACGGGAAAATCACCGTCCGGGAGTATCTCCGGGGCGTGGATAAAGACTTGAAGATTGCAGGATTCCTGCGTTTCTCGTTGAGTTAAGTTTTAGCGACATATAGAAGAGAGGCCATCTTTCCCGGATGGCCTCTCTTTTTGTTTCGAGCGATCAACACTCGACCGCGTTTATCTCGTTTATTCCTTTCGTTCCGTGAGCAGCGTGACATGACAGATAAAACCGGGGGAATAACCGCGGAAGGGATTATTGTCGTAATATCCTACCTGCCGCGTGACGATCCGTTCCAACCAGCTTTCGGGCAGCACCTGTTCTGCCGGAAGACCCGATACCAGCACCGCCGGCAAGAGATTCGCCGAAGGAGCAACTCCCAGGTCTAATGGCAGGATACGTCGTCCCGCCTCGTAAATTAATTCCGCGCGCAAGGCCTCTCCCGCCGGGTAATAGAAAATCAGGTCTTGTAACTGCTCCATCTGTCGCGTGGCGCGTATACTGTTCCTCCCCGGGTTATTAAAAGTACTGGCGAGATGAGAGAGCACGAACGTCTCTACCAGAATCATCATCACCATCATCCCCGAAAACATCTTGAGCGGTTTCAGGTGGATTCCCCCCATGAAGATGGATAACGATACCAGCAAGAACAGGAGAGAGAAAAGGATATAAAGGAATAATCCCAGTCGAGAATAAAACATCACGTATAACGCTACCGGTACGCCAAGACCGAGCACCGCGGGCAAGAAAGCGTTCAGCCGGAACACCGTCTTGTCCACGGGAGTGAGCTTGCCATCCCGCACGCGCAGGAATATATCCACCACGTAGTGCCCTATCACCAGCGCCGCGGGGATCAGGACGGAAGGAAGGTAACGCATGCTCTTGCCCGGGAAAAGGGTAAGCAACAACAGGGCAAATAATAGCCACAGCACGGAGAACGTGTACTCCTTCTTCAAGGCTACCCGCCCGCGCATCCAGCACCACCCGCACAGGCCGGTCAGTAGAAAGAGCGACCAGATGCCTGATTCGGTAAAAAAACGCCAGTAGTAATACCACGGGCGAGCATTAAATTCCATGAACGGCTTGATCGTTTCCCCGGAACGAAACGCGAACCAAGGCCATGTACCTCCTACCAGACACCCCGCGACAATCATCAATACCATCGGCCATATCTTGTGCCGGAGACGAGGACGGTAGAGAATAAAAAAGGAGATGATGAACGGCAAAAAGAGCGTGTAAAAAAGCTCCAGTCCCCTGGAAAGAAAAGCCAGACCGAAGAAAAGACCCGCCGTCACGAAATCCCACCAGCGGGTGCGCGGGGCGATAGCCGCCCGGTAGAAGAAGAATATCGCGCCAAGCATGAAAGCATACGCGTGGCTATACCCGTCGATGGTTCGTCCCATCATCACCATGCTGAAACAAGTGGCCAACACCAGCGCCGAGAGTAACCCGAACAACTTGCCGCGGGTCAGCGCTATCGCGAACATGTAGAAGAAAATGATTGCCAGCGTCGCCATACCGCCGGCCAGCGTCCGTTGTAGGACAAGATCATCAGGGCTAATTTGTTCTGCCAGCGCGGCCATCCATGCCGGCAGGGGAGGCTTCTGCACGCGCGGTTCCCCGTTCAGGGTTGGGGTTGTCCAGTTGCGATATTCCACGATTTCTTTTGCTGTTACCAGATTGCGCGCCTCCGGGCCATTCACGCGAACGGCGTCGTTGTTCACGAAAAAAGCGAAGAAACAAACTATCAAAATGAAAAGTACATGGACACCGTATCTTTTTTGCATAAGCTTTATTTTTAATAACAAAACGCGCTCGCCCGCGAACATTCTTGATTTACACCTTAATGATAAGCCCGTCGCTACGTTCTGAAGGACAAATATAGAGAAAAAACAACCACTCGTTCGCGTATTTTCCGGAGAAATTCTTTCACCCATTTTCACTCTTTTCCGTTCTATTGACAAAGAGAAGTTCTTTCTCTTGCAAACACACTCTAAATAAATCCTCCCGGTCATCCTCGGTGTCCATTTTAGCAAATACGAGGAGCTTGGGCCGCTCAAGGAATCAGGAACGAGTTCCTATTCGACCGGGAGGATACTTAGGGTACGAAACATTACTTTTAGATAAGAATGTCGATGAAAGAGAACCAAGAAGAGTGCATCTACCGGTTCATTCAAGATAGATGCACGGAAGAAGAAAGAGAACAGTTATCACGATGGATCGAGGAATCCGACGAACACAGGCGAGTGTACGACGATATCCGGATCATAGTGGATGCCGGTGGTTTATTGCAAGGACACGAGCGCTTGAACAAGAAACAAGCATGGCTGCGCGTCCGGCGGAGAATCACCGGCGACACTGTTTTAGCGCGCGCGCTTCGTTACGCGGTTTCGATCTGCCTCCCGTTCCTGCTCGTGACGGGCTATTTTCTCCTGAAGCCGGACGACGTCCCGCCCGCGGAAACCGACGAAAGTACCTTTATCGAGCCGGGAACGATGCGAGCCACGCTCTACCTCTCCGACGGGAAGCGCGTTGACTTGCAGGAATTCCGCGGGAAGAGCGTCACCGACCTTCACGCGGTACGCGAAGTCGCGTTCGAGAAGGGCACGAACACGCTGAATTACCATGATCCCCTCCTCGCGAATACCCCCGGGAGCGCGTCCCGCCACAAGATCATCGTCCCGCGCGGGGGAGAATACCCGCTGATCCTCCCGGACGGGACGAAAGTATGGCTGAACGCGGAAACAGAGATAGAGTTCCCCCTCACCTTCGGGGAGAGCCGCGAAGTTCGCCTGAGCGGTGAGGCCTTCTTCGAGATAAAAAAAGAAAACGGTCGCCCGTTTATCATACACGCGCGGGATGCCAGCGTGAAGGTAACAGGCACTTCCTTTAACCTCTCCTGTTACCCGGACGACGCGACGGTCACTACCACCATCGAGACTGGATCCGTCTCCTTTATTACCGGTCGCCAGGTAAAGCACCTGAAAGCAGGCGAACGGGTGATATACAACCCGGTCGAGCAGACGCTCGTGATAGAGGAGGAAATAGATTTAAAATACCACTCGTCGTGGCGCCACGGACAATTTTACTTTTACAACACCCCGTTGCGGGAGATCACCGATAAACTGGGGCGCTGGTACGACGCGAGGTTCGAGTTCGCGGACCCTTCCCTGGAGGCGTTATGCTTTTCCGGTGCAGCCTTGCGAGCCAAGCCTATCGAGTTCATCCTGGAGTTACTGGAGCGCACGTATTCCTTGCGATTCACGATATTACAGGGAAGGATCATCCGCGTGGAACAAAAATAAACGGGGAAGGCCGTTACCCTTCCCCGCGACTCTAAATAACCTCTCCACGAGGAGAGAATTGTTAAATTAAAGATTGTGCGAAATTATGAAAAAAGAAACACACTCCGGGGGATTTTCTCCCGGAAAAATCAGGAGTAAATTCTGGAAAATAATGCGATTACAACTCTTTTTCTTCCTGCTGACGCTTGCCCAGTTGAATGCAACCCCCGCGCGCACCCAACAACGGGTAACGATTGCTATCGAGGAAGTATCCGTCGAACAACTCATCAAAGAGGTAGAACGACTATCGGGGTGCGTCGTTATCTACAACAACGATCAACTCCGGAATCTCCCGCGACTTTCCCTGCAACTCTCCGACGTGACCGCCGATGAGGTGCTGAACCAGGCCCTGCGCGGAAGTGGCTTCACCTGCCAGTGGGTAGAAGACTTCCTCGTCATCTCTCGCGCCTCGTTACAGGCACAGCCCCCAAGGAAAGTAGAGGGGAAAGTCGTTGACGCTCGCGGCCTGCCGATCCCCGGCGCCACGGTACGCGTCAAGGGCACATCCACCGGGGTCTCCGCCGACAAAGAGGGAAATTTCTCCCTCGCTCTCCCCTCGGCGGGCGAGTACGCGTTAGTCATCTCCTTTATCGGGATGCAAACGCGGGAAGTTGAAGCAACCTTCTCGCGTCCGTTAACCATCGTGCTGGAAGAAGAGATTTACGACATGGGGGAAATCGTCGTCACCGGTATCTTCACGAAAGCCCGCGAAAGCTACACCGGGTCCGTCACCACCATCACGGCGGAAGAACTAAAGGACTTCGGGAACAGGAGCATCATCGCCACCATCCGGAATATCGATCCCAGCTTCAACATCATGGACAACATCGAGAACGGCTCTGACCCCAATCATCTTCCGGACATTACCCTCCGCGGGCGCTCCATCATGGACGCGAACGTGCGCGAGTTGCAGGACGACCAGACACAGCGCGGGATCAACGCTCCCTTGTTCATCGTGGATGGTTTCGAGGCTTCCTTGCAACGGGTCATGGACATGGACGACCAGCAGGTGGAGTCCGTGACCATCCTGAAAGACGCCAGCGCGACAGCCCTCTACGGGGCACGCGGGGCGAACGGTATCGTCGTGATTACCACCAAGCGCCCGCCGGAAGGAGAGATCCGCTTCACCTACAAGCTCAATCTCAACGTGGAAGCGCCAGACCTCTCCTCGTATAACCTGATGAACGCCCGCGAGAAATTAGCTTACGAGCAAGCAGCGGGCATCTACATCAACAGCAACCCTGCCATCGAGCAAGAATACATGGAACTGTACAACCGGCGGCTCATCGAGGTCGAGCGGGGCGTGGACACCGACTGGTTAGGATACCCCACGCGCGTCGGCGTCGGGCAGCGGCACAGCCTGCGGGCAGAGGGTGGAAACAAGGAATTCAAGTACGCCGGGAGCATCGGTTACAACAACATCACCGGTATCATGAAACAATCCTACCGGAACACCCTCACGGCCTCCCTCTTCTTCCAGTACGAGTTCAAGAAACTAAAATTCATGAACAACCTCTCGCTGGGATTCAACCGCACGTCCAACTCTCACTACGGGAACTTCTTCGACTACACGACGCTGAACCCCTACTACGCTCCCTACGACGATGACGGCAAGCTGAAGAAGATGCTGGACAATCAAACAATGACGAACAACCGGACAATACAAGTGGGCAACCCCTTGTACAACGCCACCCTGCCGGCGAGGAATACCACGGGATACACCCAGATACACGAGAACTTCTCCATCGACTGGAGCATCACCCCAGACCTCCTGGCGCGGGGACGTTTCGGGATCACGAAGCAAATCGGGCGCAGCGACCTCTACCTCTCTCTTGACAACACCAGCTTCGAGGGACTCTCCGGGGAGGATTACAAGCGGCGCGGGAGTTACGACTACTCCAACAACGAAATACTCAACTACGAGGGAGACCTCACCTTGAATTACAGCAAGAACTTCCTTGACCGCCATCTCCTCAGCATCGGCTTGAGTGGTAGTCTTGCCGAGGAGAGAGAAGAAGAACTCTTCATCTCCGCCGAGGGATTCGCTTCTGCCAACATGGGACGTCTCGGCATGGCAGCCGCTTACGCCCTGGGAGGCAAACCGGAAGAAGACGAGGCTCATTCCCGTAGAATAGGAGGAATCATCAACATCAACTACACTTACGACCACCGTTACTTCGCCGACGTGTCGGGAAAGCTCGAGGGATCGTCCAAGTTCGGGAGCAACGACAAGATCGCCCCCTTCTGGTCCGCGGGGATCGGGTGGAACGCGCACCACGAGAACTTCGTCCGCGATAGCGACATCTTCAATAGTCTCCGCTTCCGCCTCTCGTACGGCACCACCGGCGCGCAGAACTTCAACCCTTACCAGGCCCTGGCGACCTTCCGCTTCTTCGATCAGGAGAACTATCACTACTGGCAAGGCGCGTACCTGCTGGGGCTCGGGAACACCGACCTGACGTGGCAGAAAACCAACCAGCTGAACGCGGGAATAGAGATCGCCTTGAAGAATAATCGACTCCGTCTCAACGTCGACCTCTACAATAAACTCACGGAAGCCATGTTGACAGACATCAATCTCCCAACGTCCAGCGGCTTCAACAGCTACAAGGCCAACGTCGGAAAGGTACGTAACCGCGGCGTCGAGGTAGGAGCGCATCTCTACCTGATCAACGAGCGAGCGAAAGACCTCTCCTGGTCCGTCAGCGGGACACTCGCACACAACAAAAACGAGATCCTCGAAATCTCCAACTCGCTCGTCTTCCTCAACGAACTACTCCTCGAACAATCCGGGAGCAATCCCAGTTTCCTCTTCGAGGAGGGGCAATCCATGAACACCATCTACGCCGTGCAATCCCTCGGTATCGACCCCGCCAACGGGAATGAACTGTTCCTCGGACGCGACGGCGTCAAGACCTATACATGGAAGGCTTCCGACAAGGTCGCCTGCGGCGTCAACGAACCGCTTGTCTGGGGAACTTTCGGCAGCAAATTCCGCTACCGCGGCCTATCGTTAAACCTCGTCTTCGGTTACCGCGCGGGCGGGTACAGTTACAACCAGACACTCGTCGACAAGGTCGAGAACCACGACCCGTGGAGCAACGGTGACAAGAGGGTCTTCAACGACCGCTGGAAAGCGCCCGGGGATCACACCTACTTCAAGAGCGTCACGAACACCGCGCGCACGGAAGCTTCCTCGCGCTTCGTCATGAAGGAAAACACGCTCGAGTGTCGCACCGTCAACATCGACTACGAGTTCAACCCGGCATGGCTGCGCCGCGCCTCCCTGGAATACCTCTCACTGGGAGTATACGCCGAGGACCTCTTCCGTTCCTCCACCATCAGGCAAGAGCGCGGGCTCAACTACCCGTTCGCCCGTAAATTCTCGCTCTCCTTGTCGGCACGATTCTAATTATTCACTTTCAAATGAAGAACAATGAAAAAAAGATATTTCATAGCCATCATTCCCATCGTCCTCGCGGCCTGCACGGACTGGTTAGACATTCAACCGGCCCTGGAGATCAGGAAAAATACCATGTTCGAGAACGAGGACGGGTTTAAGAACGTTCTCACCGGGGCCTATATCCAAATGGCCGCGCCAACCCTGTACGGGAAAAACATGACCATGACACTGCCGGAGTTCATGACGCACCACTGGATCGCCGCAACGAACACCCTCGGCGATCACCTCGGGAGGCTCGACCACGAGCAAACCGCCTGCAAAGACCTGGAAGCCGACATCTGGCTGGCATATTACCAGACCATCGTCAACCTGAACACGCTCCTCGGGGAGATCGACGACAAACGCGACCTCTTCACCAACGGGAACTACGAGCTTATCAAGGGGGAAGCCATCGGACTACGCGCCTTCCTACACTTCGAGATCGCCAGGTTATGGGGAGACGTCCCGGCGGAAATCAAACCGGAATCACCCGCCGTCCCGTACGTCAAAACGGTAACAAAAGATCCCAACGCGCTGCGGAGCATCTCCCACGGGGAATTCGCCCGTCTCCTCCTCGCTGACCTTGACACGGCAGAGTTACTCCTCGCGAATGATCCCATCACCACCTGTTTCAACTCCATTCTCAACATGCCGGGAGTTGTCGAGGGATACGAAGACTACAACCGCCCCGCGGACGCCTACCACTATTACCGCCAGAGCCGCTTCAACTACTACGCCGTCAAGGCCACGAAAGCGCGCTACTACCACTGGATCGGGGACCGCGCGGCAGCAGCCCGTTTCGCCGGGGAAGTCATCGACGCCGTCAACATCGAGGACGGATCGCCCAAGTTCAGGCTCGGGGAAGAATCCGCCGCCATGCTCGGCCGGCTGACATTCCCGTCGGAACACATCCTCGCCGTGCACAACTCCCGCGCTTCCGAGGTCGTCACGCCGCTATTCATACAGAGCGCCACGGCATACACGCAGGACTCCACGCTGCTCAAAACCGCCTACGAGTCGCGCGAACACCCGAACGACATCCGTTTCAGGAACAATCGACTGTGGCAAACAAGAGCCGTGCAAACGGGAGTCGCCGCCACCTTCTCCTATTTCAGGAAATACGTCGTCAACGACCGCGACGTCATCGACGTGATCCCGCTCATCCGTCTCTCAGAAATGTATTTCATCGCCATCGAGAACGGGGAACACGACCGGTTCCCGGCCTACCGGATCGCGCGAAACCTGGATAACTCCCTCGACGCGACAATCACCGACGCGGGCGTCACCGAAGAAATCATCCTCGAGCGCCTCGAGAAAGAATACCGCAAGGAGTTCTACGGCGAGGGACAAATGTTCTTCTTCTACAAGCGACACGGGCGCGACCGCTTCACGTGGCCGTCCACCTACACCATCAACGTCGCGAACTACAAGTTGCCGTTACCAGAAACGCAGTCCACCTTCGAAATCCTTTAAAAACAATCACCATGAAAACAAATCATATCACGCGGCTATTCCTACTATTCCCCGTCCTGCTGGTGGCATGTCAGGAAGTCGCCGTCAACAAATACGAGGACGATCCCTCGCTCTACTTCTACCGGGGGACCCTTGACAATCGCGGGAACGGACAATTCGACAGCCTCGCCTACTCCTTCTATCTCGAGGAAAGCAGCCGCCTGCGCGACACCCTCTGGATCGAGGTCCGCCTGTCGGGAAGCCCCGCCTCCATCGCCCGGAACGCGCCCGTCGCGCAAATCCTCACCGGGAACGACGACGCCGTCGCCGGGACACACTACATCGCCCTCGACGACCCCGAGGTCAAATCTCTCGTCGCGCTACCGTCAAACGCCGTCAAGGTCAAGCTGCCGATCATACTCCTCCGGGACCCGTCGCTCAAGAGTACCGAACGACGGCTACTCCTCGAGATCTCGACCAACGAACATTTCAGCGTCGGCATCCGGGAACAATCCCGATTCCTCGTCCGCTTCTCGGACCTCGCCGTGCAGCCCGCTAACTGGACCGCCGCCTGGCAATCCGTCTTCGGCGCGTGGGGAGCGGTCAAAATGAGATTCATCATCGACCGCGTCGGATTCTCCGAATTCGACAACACGACAATGCTCAGCGACATGAAAGACTACCTCAAGACAAAAGCCAAACAGAAACTCGCCGAGTACGAGGCCGCCAACGGGTACCTCTACGAGGACGACGGATCCACCCGGGTCAGGTTCTAATAGTAATCACAAAAACAATCATCATGAAAAAGATATATCACATCATCGTGGCGACCGCGCTCGTCGTGCTTGCCGCCTGCGCCGAAGAGCCGGTGACCACCTACCTGCCGGCCGGACAGGTCGCGCCAGGGGCCATCTCCGGCATCGACGAGGCATACACCATCATCTCGCTCGACACCCTCAAGATCAACCCGGTCATCGAGGGAGAAAAACAAGACGAGAACCAATACGCGTGGTACGTCTACCCCGTGCCCTCCTTCGCCGGCAGCCCGCGAGACACCATCGGGCGCGACAGGAGCCTCGACTACCGCGTCACCCTCGCCGCCGGAAAGTACGAACTCCTCCTCGAGGTACAGGACAAACAACGCCTCACGCGCGCCTACGCCAGCACCGTCCTCAACGTCACCAAGGAATTCAGCCGCGGATGGTTCATCACCAAGGAAACCGGCGGCGCCACGGACGTCGACTTCATCCGGCTCGGCGATAACAAGTTCTACGCCGACATCCTGCAAGCCATCAACGGCGAACGCCCCGCCGGCGCGCCCGTCAACAACGGATACATCTCCTCCTACTACGGGTACGAGGTAGAAAACATCGACGGGACCGTCACGCGCCGCAACGACCAGCCCGCCTTCTTCGTCGCCACCGACGCGGACCTGCACGTCTACCATGCCAACGACATGGCTCTCCTCAAGCGCTTCGACGACGCGTTCTTCGAGCGCCCCGCCGTACAGCAGCCACGCGCCCTGTTCCTCTGCGACGGGGGAACCGTACTCCTCAACGACGCCAACCTCCATTGCCTCTGGTACGGGGCCTACAACGTCGGCAAGCTCGGCTACCAGGTCACCACCAGCGGGGCCGACGTCGCGCCGCAAACCGTCCGCGCCGGTAGCGGGTTCATCCTCTTCGACCGAGCCACCTCCTCCTTCGTCTACCTCGGCTACCTCGGCACCGGGCTAACCACCCTCACCGACTACTTCGGGATGCTCCCCCCGTGCACCAACCTGAACGTCGACCTTGTCTACATGCGCGAACAAGAATCATACGGCGGCCTCTACGCCGGGTACGCCCTCGTCAAGGACAAGAGCACCGGCGCGTACAAGATTATAGAGCTAATCCCCGAGTACGCCACTTACGGGATGATGAGCCCCGTCTACGACGAGTACGCCGTGGCCGCCGATCGCGAGATCACCACCGCCACCGTCCACGCGCTGCACAACGTCAACAGCGCCATCTATTACTCCACCGGCGATAACCGCGTCGGCTTTTACAACATCGCGAACGGGCGGGAAACGCGCGACATCATCACCCTACCCGAGGGCGAGAAAATCGCGCATGTCCGCCATGTCTACAACGACAACATGACATTCCAGTGCCTCGCCGTGCTCGCGAACAAGGATAACCGCTGGACGCTCTACTGCTATAACTTCAAGGGCGCGACGTCCGACGTCGAGCTTCCCGCGTTCCAAACCTTTTCCGGCGACGGCAACGCGCGCTCCTTCCTGTTCCGCGACGTCAATATCACGGCCACCAACTAACCCTACCGGTCATGCCGGACAACTCGAAAGTATCTCGCCCACCGGCGGGATACTTTTTTATTTCCCCGACGCGCGCCCGAATACCTTTCCTGTAAAACCGGCTCGCGAAGGCTCCCCGGGGGGTCGCGGCGACGTTTCGCGTCCGCGCGAAGTGTCGCCCACGGTCGTGGGCAGGCCTTCGCGTCCGCGCGAAACGTCGCCCACGGTCGTGGACAAGCCTTCGCGTCCGCGCGAAACGTCGCCCACGGTCGTGG
>JAITJA010000098.1 GCA_031279175.1 Odoribacteraceae bacterium | reverse complement strand
ATTCCCGGGACGGGTAGGCAGATTCCCGGGGCGGGTAGGCAGATTCCCGGGACGGGTAGGCAGATTCCCGGGACGGGTAGGCAGATTCCCGGGGCGGGTAGGCAGATTCCCGGGACGGGACGGCAGATTCCCGGGACGGGACGGCAGATTCCCGGGACGGGACGGCAACAATTAGCGGCGGGGAAGCACCAATTAGTGGCGGGGAAGCAACAATTAGCGGCGGGGAAGCACCAATTAGTGGCGGGGAAGCAACAATTAGTGGCGGGGAAGCAACAATTAGTGGCGGGGCAAGTGCGCCAAATCACGTGACCATAAACTCGAAGAGAGTAAGATCGCGGTTCAGGTACTCGTGAGAAATATGGTATTCATTGAGTCGGGCAAGGATAGCCTCCACGTCGTGGGGGTGCTGCACCTCGATGCCGACGAGAGCCGGTCCCTTCTCGCGGTGCGTTTTCTTCTTGTACTCGAAATAGGTAATATCGTCGCCCGGCCCGAGGACGCGGCTCACGAAATCGTGCAACGCGCCGGCGCGTTGAGGGAAATTGATAATAAAATAATGCTTCAGCCCCTCGTAGAGGAGAGAGCGTTCCCTGATCTCCTCCATGCGCGTGATGTCGTTATTACTCCCGCTGACGATACAGGCGACAGCCTTCCCGACGAGACTTTCCCGGTAAAAGTCGAGCGCACTGATGGCGAGCGCGCCGGCTGGTTCGACGACGATAGCGTCGTAATTATAAAGATCGAGGATCGTGGTACACACCTTCCCCTCGGGGACGGTGATAATATCGTCGAGCACCTCGCGACAGATATTGAAAGTCAAGTCGCCGACGCGTTGCACGGCAGCCCCGTCGACAAACTTATCGATCGTGTCGAGCGTCGTGACCTGCCCGACTTCCAGCGATCGTTTCATCCCTGCCGCGCCGGCTGGTTCGACGCCGACGATTCGCGTTTCGGGGCTGACTTGCTTGTAAAAAGCGCCGAGCCCGGAAGCCAGCCCGCCGCCTCCGACGGGAACAAAGAGATAATCGACGCGGGCGCCAGCCTGCCGGTGGATCTCGGCGGCGACGGTTGCCTGTCCCTCGATCACGGCGGGATCGTCGAAAGGCGGGATAAAGGTAATCCCGCGCGCGTGGCTTGCCTCGATGGCGGCGGCGTTTGCCTGGTCGAAGGTATCCCCGGAGAGGACGATCGTCGCGTGCTCCTTCCCGAACATCTTCACCTGGTTAATCTTCTGCCTTGGTGTAGTCACGGGCATAAAGATAGTCCCCGCGATCCCGAGTCTTTCGCAGGAAAAGGCGACCCCTTGCGCGTGATTTCCCGCGCTGGCACAGATCACCCCGTTCGCGAGCGCGTCATTGCCGAGCGAGCGGATTTTGTTATACGCGCCGCGTATCTTGTAAGAGCGCACCACTTGCAGGTCCTCGCGTTTAAGGAGCACGTTGGCATCGTATCGAGACGACAGCCGCTGGTTTTTAAGCAGCGGCGTCGCCTGTATCACCTCCGCCAGCCGTTGTTCTGCCGCGGAGATCCCCTCGAGGGACGGGAAATAGCCTGGATTCATGATTGATTCGATTCCGGGCGTAGTTTTCGCACGACACTACCGACCTCCCAGAGTTCCGATTCCCTCAACTCCTTCAGTTCGACAGCGAGCCGTTCCCTGTAATCGGGTTGTCCGTTGGCGTCGATTGCCCGTTGGGCTTCCTTCCCGGTGGCCACGTCCTGGTAGATCTCCTCGAAGACGGGGCGCGTGGCGTCACGGAAGCGCTTCCACCAGTCGAGCGCTCCCCGTTGCGCGGTCGTCGAGCAATTCGCGTACATCCAGTCCATGCCATTCTCGGCGACGAGCGGCATCAGGCTTTGCGTCAACTCCTCGACCGTTTCGTTAAAGGCCTCGGAGGGGGAATGCCCGTTCGCGCGCAACACCTCGTACTGCGCGGCGAATATTCCTTGTATTGCCCCCATGAGCGTGCCTCGTTCGCCGGTAAGATCGGAGTAGACCTCCTTCTTGAAGGTAGTTTCGAAGAGATATCCCGACCCGACGCCGATACCGAGAGCGACGACGCGTTCCCACGCTCTCCCGGTAGCATCCTGGAAGATAGCGTAGCTGGAGTTTAGCCCCCGGCCCTGGAGGAACATGCGGCGGAGCGAGGTTCCGGATCCCTTGGGCGCGACGAGAATCACGTCGACGCCGGGAGGCGGGACGATACCGGTTTGCTCGCGGTAAGTGATGCCGAACCCGTGCGAGAAATAGAGCGCTTTCCCTGGCGCGAGCTGTTCGCGGATGGTAGGCCAGAGGGCGATTTGTCCGGCGTCCGAGAGGAGATACTGGATGATCGAGCCCCGTCTCGCCGCCTCCTCGATCTCGAAAAGCGTTTCCCCGGGTATCCACCCGTCGGCCACGGCCTTATCCCAGCTGCGGCTATTCGCTCGTTGCCCGATGATCACCCGGAAGCCGTTATCCTTCAAGTTGAGGGATTGCCCCGGGCCCTGCACGCCGTAACCGATGACGGCGATGGTTTCCTCTTTTAACGTGTCCAACGCCCTCTCGAGAGGGAACTCTTGTCGAGTGACCACGTTCTCTACCGTGTTTCCAAAAGTCATGTTTGCCATAATATCAAGTTTAATTGGTTTATTTCATTTGTCCACTCGCGTGGATACCTTCAGCACGCCGATCTTCTTCTTGATTTGCCCTACCAGCGCGTCAATACATTGCTCCTCGGCCTCCATGCCGATCGTGTACATACACTCGCCGCCTGGCGCGCGGGCGAGCGTCAAGCGATCAATGATCATGTTCCGGCACGCGAGCACGGCCACGATCTGGTTCAGGGAACGGAGATCGCTCTCCGTCCGGACAGTCATTTGATATTTCCTATTCATACGCGGTTATTTTTATTTCACTAATATATCTGACACGGCGGCCCCGGCGGGGATCATCGGGAAAACATTCTCCTCTTGCATCACCTTTACCTCTAACAGGAACGGACCGGGGTGCGCTTTCATCTCCCGGACAGCGTCGCGGAGATCCTCCCGGCGCGTCACCTGCCGGTAGGCCACGCCGTGGGCGCGGGCGATATACTCGAACTCCGGGTTCGTGATAGCGGTAAAAGAATAGCGCTTGTGGAAAAAAAGCTCCTGCCACTGTCGCACCATCCCCAGGTAGCCGTTATTCATCAGCAAAATCTTGACAGGGAGATTCAATTGCGCCACCGTCCCCAGCTCCTGTATCGTCATCTGCAAGCCGCCGTCACCGGCGAAGAGACAAATCTCCCGGTGTGGTGCTCCGAGGCAAGCGCCGATAGCGGCGGGGAGGCCAAAGCCCATCGTACCCAGCCCGCCGGAGGTGACGACGCTACGCGGCCGCTTGTACCCGAAGTACCGGCAGGCGAACACCTGCTGCTGACCGACGTCGGTGACTAGCACGGCGTCGTCGTCGTATGCCTCGCTCACGGCGCGCACCACCTCGCCCATGTGCAATGCCGCGTCCCCCGGGTGGATGGCCGGCTGGATCGTCTCCTGCTCCTCCACCGCGGCGCGGGCGCGAAACTCGCTGGTCCAATCCTCGTGGTCTCCCTGCTCGATACCGGCGGTCAGCAGCGGGAGCGTCTCCTTCGCGTTACCGAGCACGGGAACGTCGACGCGGATAATCTTGTTAATCTCCGCCGGGTCGATCTCCAGGTGAATAATCCGGGCATTCTCACCGAACTTGAGGGGATTACCGGTCACCCGGTCGTCGAACCGCATCCCGACGGCCACCAGCAGGTCGCACTCCCTGTTCTTGATATTCGGGGCATAATTCCCGTGCATCCCCAGCAGCCCCACGTACCGCGGGTGCGTGACGGGAAGCGTGGAAAGCCCCAGAAGCGTTGACGCCGCGGGCATGTCGCTCTTCTCGACAAACGCCCGGAACTCCTCCTCCGCGCCGCCGAGCGTCACGCCTTGACCGAAGAGAATCATCGGTCGACGCGCCTCCCGGATCAGGGCAACGGCACGCTCCACCTGCCGGGGGTCGGGGACGGGATAAGGAACGTAGCCCCGCACCTCGCGCGCCGGCTCGTAGCGAAAGGGCGTCATCCCCACCTGCGCGTCCCGCGTGATATCGATCACCACCGGTCCCGGCCGACCGCTGCGGGCAAGGTAAAACGCGCGGGCGAGAGCCCCCGGAATCTCGGAAGCCTTCCGCACCTGGAAATTCCACTTCGTCACCGGTTGCGTGATCGCGATAATATCCACCTCCTGGAAAGCATTCGTCCCCAGTTGTGTCGACCCCACCTGGCCGGTGATCAACACCAGAGGCGTCGAGTCGGCCATCGCGTCGGCAAGCCCCGTGATCGTGTTCGTCGCGCCCGGGCCGGAAGTCACCATGCACACGCCCACCCGCGAGGAAACGCGGGCATACCCCTGGGCCGCGTGCACGGCGCCCTGCTCGTGCCGCGTGAGCACGTGATGTATCCGGTCGCGATAATCGTAAAGTATATCATACACGGGAATGATGGCCCCGCCGGGATACCCGAAAATCACCTCGACGCCCTCCTGTAGCAGGCTCTCGATCACGGCCCGCGAGCCGCTATACTCCGGCATCTCCTCGTTCATTATCCTGTTCATATCCATCGCGTGTTACTCGTCGGTAAGTATTCTCGCGGCCCCCTTGTCGGCCGAACTGACAAATCGCGCGTACGCCCGGAGCGACGCCGGCACGACGCGACGACGGCCAACCGGGAGAAAACGGGTAACACCCGCCCTCCTGCGCGCCAGTTCCGCGTCATCAACCTCCAGGCGAATCGAGCGCCCCGGGATATCAATCTCCACGATATCCCCGTCGCGAACGAGCGCGATAACCCCGCCGGCAGCAGCCTCCGGGGAAACGTGACCGATGGAAAGCCCGGACGTGCCACCGGAAAAACGACCGTCCGTCACCAGGGCGCAACAGCGATCAAGCCCCCGCGACTTCAAGTAAGAGGTCGGGTAGAGCATCTCCTGCATACCCGGGCCGCCCCGCGGTCCCTCGTACCGGATGATAATCACCTCCCCGGCACGCGCTTCTCCCTCCAGGATACCGCGTACGGCCTCCTCCTGCGACTCGTACACCCGCGCCGCCCCGCGAAAATGCAATTGCCCCTCGCTCACCCCGGCGGTCTTCACCACGCATCCATCTATCGCCAGGTTGCCGGAAAGAACGGCCAGCCCGCCATCGCGGGAATACGCGTGAGCCACCGAACGGATACATCCCTTCTCCCTGTCCGCGTCCGCCGACGGGTAACGACAGGACTGCCCGCCGAGTGTCCCCCCAGCCTCCCCGGCGGGAGCGGAGAGATAAAGAAGACGCGCCGCCTCGTCGCTCGTCGCCCGGGAAATATCGTGTCGCGCCAGGCACTCGCCCAGCGTCATCCCGTCCGCCCGCCGCGCGCTCGCGTCGACGAGCCCGGCCCGTTCCAGCTCGCCCAGGATCGCCATGACGCCACCGGCGCGATGAACATCCTCGACGTGATAGCGGGAGTTAGGCGACACCTTGCACAACACCGGCACGCGGCGGGAGATCCGGTCAATGTCCCCCATCGAGAAATCAACGCCCGCCTCCCGCGCCACGGCGAGCAGGTGGAGCACGGTATTCGTCGAGCCACCCATCGCGATGTCCAGTGCCATCGCGTTTTCCAGCGCCGCGCGCGTAATCACCGCCCGCGGCAGCACCCGCTCGTCGCCATCCTCGTGATAGGCCAGCGCCGCGCGCACGATAACCCGCGCCGCCTCGTCCAGCAACGCGAGCCTCCCGGCGTGCGTGGCCACCAGCGTGCCGTTACCCGGGAGCGCCATGCCGAGCGCCTCGTTCAGGCAATTCATCGAGTTGGCCGTGAACATGCCCGAGCAGGAGCCGCAGCCAGGGCACGCCGCCCGTTCCAGCCCGGCAAGCGATTCATCGTCGAACCCCTCGTCGGCCCCCTTCACCATCACGTCGATCAGGTCGACGCTCTCCCCGCGAAACCTCCCGGCCTCCATCGGCCCGCCAGACACGAATACCGCCGGGATATTCAATCGCGCCGCGGCCATCAACATGCCCGGCGTCACCTTGTCACAATTACTGATACAAACGAGCGCGTCCACCCGGTGCGCGTTCGCCATGTACTCCACGCTATCGGCGATCAATTCCCGCGAGGGCAGCGAGTATAACATCCCCTCGTGCCCCATCGCTATCCCGTCGTCGATCGCGATCGTGTTAAACTCCGCGGCAAAGCACCCCAGCCGCTCGACAGCTTGCTTGACCCGTTGCCCTGCCTCGTGCAGGTGAACGTGTCCCGGCACGAGCTGCGTGAACGAGTTCGCTATCCCCACGACCGGTCGTCCCGCGTGCTCGTCCTTCATCCCGTTTGCTCGCCAGAGCGCCCTTGCCCCGGCCATTCGTCGCCCGGCAGTAGTCGCCGCGCTTCTCAATTCGTGTATCATACCTGTTAGTTAATATTACAAGAGCCTCTCTCCTCGCGGGAGAAAGGCCCTGTTACTGCTATCCCAAAGCAACCTTTCCCCCTGTCACGCGCGCGCCGACACGAGTAGAATCACTAGTAGAATAGCTTGTTTAAAGTTCTCTAATTTCATCGTTCCTGTTATTATAAACCAAGAAGCCTTCCCCGGCATCGCGAGAAAGGCTTCATTTGGATTCGTATCCTGTTTTACCTGCATGCCTTTCCCGCTCCCGTGGTAATCACACCACCGATCACGAATAGAAGCACGTGTAGATAAAAACAAGTCATCTCTTATTGTTATTTAAACAGCCGCGAATATAGAGGGAGATCTCACGCGAACAAAATATTTTCTAAAAAAAACACGCGACACGCTAAAATCTTCTCGTCGACTCCTCTTCACGGGATCACCGACGGGTATCATTTGTCGTTTCACCCGATTTCCCGGGGCAATCGCGCCAACATCATCGCTTCAAGTAATCGCGTTTTATCGTCGTGATCCGTGCCCCTGACTGCCGCTTAACGACGCGTTGTCGACCGCCAACTATGCAAGGTTGGCCGCCAACAACGCTCGGTGATCGCGTTGATCGTTTCGGCCGAGACGCGATTCTATCTCTCCTTCAAGCGCGGCATTCAAGATACTCTCTAAATGGGGCGAACACGTCGCCCTTGCCTAACAAGGACTTGCCGGAACGTGACTGTTCGAGCGCCTGGTTCTTGATGGTTTCAACATCAAATCCCGTGTCCATTTTATAAAAAGATATTAGCAAAATGAGCCTTCTCTCGCCTGACTTGACACGGTTTGTTCTACCCCCCCCGCAAACACCTATAAGTTTCCCCTGTCTCTCCCCGGGCTTAACACTATTCACTTTACAGCCCTTTCTCTTACTCTATACCCCAATCTTCATTATTTCAAAATCTTGGAGTTGTACTTCAAAATCCCGACGTTTGAAGCCGAGACAATAAATGACAACATGTTCCTGGGAGGAAAAATCTTTAAATGAAGGATTAAAAACGGGGGAGAGATCTCCTGTATCCGGACTCAAGATATAAAGTACAGGCAGGACTCACGAAAAGATGTTGTATGTATATGTGTGCGTGTATCTGTGTATGGTGTGTGCGTAATAATCTACGCAGCCCTGACCATGTATCCCAATCTTTTAAGAACATCATTAGAAGATCAGCTTGGATTCTTCATCGAAACTATCCCCTCCCCCTTGATGATCGAAATTAAACAGCTAAAAAAATCCGTATCACCTATATACATTCGTGTAACGGAAACAACAATTTGAATGTTTCATTAATGACGCAAAAACACGAAATAACATTAAATCAGATCGCGATAAATAGTCCTGCACTTGCTTGTTCTCCCGTGAAAAACAGTCAATAGTAACAATTACAGAACAAGCTCTTTCATTTATCCTCGCCTATTTTTCGCGAGCAACGGTCTCTCTCCTCAAGAATCACATCTCAACCACCATAGTCTTTCCTTTCATAGCATTTATCTTTTCATGGCATTTCCCTTTTTGCAGTATCTTTCTTGTCATGGTATTTAGGTTTCTTGGTATTTCCCTTTTCATGGTATTTATCCACATTTATCTTTAAAACCCCTCCTCACTTGCAATTATTTAGCCTGTAATCCATCCTGTATTTCCACCATGTAAAAAAACACATTCGTTCTTTTCAACTCCTCCTCGAGTCGAATTCACGCCTAAACAAGTTGTGAACAAACAGTCTTATCGAACTGCCTATCAAACAGGAATTACAAATCACGTTTTTTATGCACAAACCGTGCGCGAATAAAAAAACAGAAAGACTTACTTCTCTTTGTAAACCTCTCTGTTTTATGTAGCGAGAGGGGGG
>JAITJA010000054.1 GCA_031279175.1 Odoribacteraceae bacterium | reverse complement strand
CGCGCTGGTAAACCGCGTCGAGGCAATCGTCACGCTGAACGGGATCGACTTCACCCCCGAGCTGTCCGGCTTCGTGACGGAGTATAATATCATCGCCACCAGGTACAAGAATATCCTCGCGCAAGAGAAAGGACGACGCGAGGCCGCCAAGAATAAAGAAGAGGAAGAAAATAACGAGGAGAACGGGAACGAGAATAACGAGGGAAACGGGGAAAGCGGTAACCCCGGGGCCAACGAGTAATCTTTATTTTCACGCGTCAAGCGCCGGCGCGTTTTTCTTTTAGCCGGGGAGCAGTACCGAAAGGGAAGCTCCCCGGTATTTTTTTTCGCGGCAGGAGAGTCCCGGCGCGCGCCGGTCTATCGCTCCCTGGCGAACTCGCTACAAGTGATCGCCGCCACGAAACAAGTACCCGCGTCAACAGGCGTCAACGGGAAGTAACCCGACAAGACGCGCCCCGAATCGACGCGCGCCGGGAAAGCCCCCGCGCGCTCTCGACAAACGCGGTAAGCCTCGCCCGCGCGCGGATGGTAAGAGATCCGGAACATGCCCTCGCTGCCGGGCGACAGGTATCTACCAGAGAGATTTAAGGCGATAATCCCCATGTTGTAACGCGCGTTGATCTCCACGCACGGGTGCACGCGGCACGTCCCCCCCTCGTCGCGGTACAGCATCATGTCCACCCCCAGCGGGCCGCGGTAACGCCCGCCAAATACCTCCAGCAAGACGCGCGCGATGACGGTCCGCGCGGCCTCGAGAGACGACGCGCCGACATGCCGCGTGATCTCCCGCTCGAGACGCTCCCGGGGGCCGAGACGATTGCCGCGATATTCCCCCTTCTCGCCCGTGAAAAAGAGGGAAAACCCCGCGTAACGAATGGCGGACGGGTCGATCCAGAACTCCAGCGCGAAGTCGGCGACCTTGTCTAACCGCTTCTCCACCATCACGTGCCCCTGCCGGCGCAGGACGCCCGATACCCACTCCCGCTCCTTGCCACCAACCTCGCCGGGGCCGGTCATCAAGAGCCCCTTCCCGGACGAGGACCAGGGGGATTTGATCACGACGGCCTGCCGCCGCGCCCGCTCGACCACGCCCTCCACGTTGTCCACCGCGCGCGGGAAAATATCGTCCGGTAACTCCAGCGCGCGGCGCGCCCGCTCCAGCACCGACAATGCCGTCGCCCGCGCGTACAGCATCCTCTTGTCCGGCGTCCACGATTCGCGCCCCCCCGCGTCGACGGGGATCCCCTCGAGCAACCCGAGAACGCGCGGGCTCCATCCCCACGGCCTCAGCGCGTTGAAATGTAACCGCGAGGCCTCCTCCAGGGTGACAGGCCTACATTCCATGCCCAGGAGCTCCCGTCGCTCGTCCAGGAATCGCGCGTCCGGCAGCCTCTCCACCAGGACGCGATCCTCCCTCCCGGCCAGGTACGCCGGCAAGTATGCCAGCTCGCGGGCCATCCGGGCGATATTGGCCGTCGGCGTGTACCCGCGACCACCATGAGCAATGGCAATTTCATTATCGGGATTGAAGTAATAGAGATCCATCGCACGAAAATAGACAAATACCCGAAGATTTCACCGGTCGCGCGGGCAAAACAAGCACTCTTTTTCGGGTACTCCCCCCCGCGTTTCGGGTGGGATTCGTCGTTGTCGATCATTTTGTCACTATCTTTTCCCGGTGAAATGTCATTGTGACATGGCGCCCGCCTTCCCGCGAACATGAACATTGTACTTGCACGCAGCGACTTACGATAATCGAGAAAAAATTCCACGATAAACGCGGCCAAAACCTTGTCATGAATAGCGAGTGGTACGCGTATTGTAAAAATCAATGCCGAGCGATAACAATTCCTCAGGTCCTTTACAGGAGTAAAAAAAATCAACTTTTTTTTGCGCATCCCCTTGTACGCGTCCGCCGGCGCGCACCTACCCTTAGTAATCAGTAATCAACTTCAACGTTTAACTATGTACACGCACGACACACATGAACAAACAACAAAAGACACCATCAACAACTTGACCCCGGTAGAAGAGGCGACGCTCTACCCCCCCGATGACACGAACACGTCGCTCGATCCAAGAGATTTAGAGGCATTACGGGGCGGATGCCACAAGGTTTACCGCAAACTGTACTTGCAATTCTTCGCCCCACTCACGCGCTATATCACGATGACCGTCCGCTCGACCACGTTGGCGGAAGAGTTCGCGCAAGAGATCATGGCAACCGTGTGGATCAATCGCCAGAAAATAGATCCCGAGAAAAATATCAAGGGATACCTCTTCACGGTCGCCAGGCACGCGATCACAAGCTATTACAGGAAACAAAAGGTACGCGAGAACTACCTGCTACAGTGCCCGGGCGAGGAATACTGTAGCCACTCGACGGATTCCCCCATGATCGCTAAAGATATCGAACAGTGCGTGGCGACTCTCGTCGACCGGATGCCCAAGCAGCGAAAGAAAATATTCGAACTCAGCTATAAAAACGGGTGGAGCAGCGGGGAAATCGCGCAACACCTCGGGCTGAACCAGAAGAATGTCGAGAAACAAATATCGTACGCCCGAAAAACAATCCGGGAAAAGATCTCGCCCGCGTGATCTTTCCCGCGACCCCCGGGGCCACGAGGCCCGAATAGACGCGTCGCGATAATTATTTAACACGAAAATACCGGGTAAAAAGGGAAGAAAACACGAGGGAAGGCGCATTGCAAGTAAAAAAGAAATGATGACTAATAATCACGACAACGAAGAAATGGCCTTGTACTTACTGTTTGACGAAATCGTGCAACCAGACGCCCACCCGGACAAAAAGACCGAACAACTGTACGAGAAAATGAAACACAGGCTCGGTTTCGAAGATGAACACGACAATCTAACGGAAATCAAGTAACATGAACGTCAGGAAATATATAAAGATTTACATGCTGAAGACGACGATGCTGGCAGGTTTGCTGTGCCCCGCGCACGCGATGCAGGCCCAAAGCGAGAGTGTCCGGTTCGAGAACCGCGACATGACCGTGGAGGAAGCTCTCTCGACGATCGAGCGCCAAACGCCTTACACGTTTGTTATTAATCACGCGTACTTTGACGTCACGCGGAGAGTCGCGCTAAGCAGCACGAGCATGACCGTGAACCAGGCCATCGCGCAACTCGTCGCGAATACCGGCAACAAATACGAGTTTCGCGACAAGCACATCATTATTAAACGCGCGACAAGCCAACCACCCGTCGCCAATAGACAAGAGAGACGCGAGCCGTTGGCTATAGTGCAGAAAGAACCGGCCAACGAGACGGTTCGCGCCAAAGTAGAACGACCAACCACCGCGCCGGTTGCCAATTCGCCCCTCTCCCACCGGGAGTTCGCGCCCGGACAGGAGATGCTGCCGCGATTCGAGATCAAGACTAACCTGCTGCAAGCCGCCGCGACGACTCCCCACCTGGGATTCGAGATCGGCCTGGATAACCGGATTAGCCTCGAGATGAGCGGTAGCTACAACCCGTGGCGGCTCAACACGATGGACGAGAATAATAAAAAACGAGTGTACTGGATCGCGCTCGCCGAGGCCCGCTACTGGTCTTGTGAACGCTTCAACGGCCACTTTTTCGGCGCGCACGCGTTCTACGGGAAATATAATATCAGTAATCACGACGTCCCGTTGCTGTTCAAGAAACAATACCGGTACGAGGGCAATGCCCTGGGAGCCGGGATCTCTTACGGCTATAACCT
Source organism: Odoribacteraceae bacterium (assembly GCA_031279175.1). Taxonomy (GTDB): domain Bacteria; phylum Bacteroidota; class Bacteroidia; order Bacteroidales; family Marinifilaceae; genus JAIRKS01. The sequence continues at coordinate 3,857 of JAITJA010000054.1, read as the reverse complement.
GATGATAGACCGACGATGGAGCGTGGAGTTAATCGCCGGGATCGGGTTGGCGCGGATGGAATACAAGAGGTACTCGTGCAAGCTGTGTGACGGCGATCACGTCGCGTACAAGAAGCTCTACCTCGGGCCGACACGCGCGGGAATAACACTCGCTTACATTATTAAATAGGACAATGACAACATTCATCATATCTGTTCACGTGTATGTCTGGGAAACGAGAACCGGCGGGCAGGGTAATACCATGTACCTGCCGCCGGCCACTCGCCCTTCAATCAAGAAGCAACACGAACAGTAAACACGCGAGAGTACTTTTAATCATTTAAATAAATTATAGCATGAAGAAAATCATCCTTAAACAAGCGATCATCGCGTGCATGATCGTCTCAGGTTTTACAAATTGCACGCGAGAAGGAGAACAGCTCGACGGGGTTGCCCGGGCAGAAGAGACAACCATGAAGCTGAATATCTCGCTCCAGGAGCCAACAACGCGCGCCCCGCAAGACCAGAACGCCACGGACAACGAGGTAAAAGTAAGCACCATCGACATTTTTATCTTCGACGCGAATACCAGGAAGATCGAAAACCGGATCAGCTTGAACGCGCAGGAGATCGACGAGAACCCGACAAAGGACGCTTTCACGACAACGACCGAGATCCGCACCACGACAGGGCCAAAGCTCGTCGCGGCAGGCATTAATCTCCCGAACGACTTCCCCGAGGTCATCATGTCCGCTGATCTCCAGAAGGCATGGGACGTCAGCTCCGTCGCCCTGAACAGCGCGAACGGCCTCGTCATGTTCAGCACGCGTTTCCAGACCCCGACTCTCGTCACCCGGAACGACGCCGATTACGCCACGAGAAATAGCATCGACATACCGGTCGAGCGCGCCGTCGCGAAGATCGCCGTGCAGGACGGGGGGTACACCGCCACCCTTCCCTCCGGCACGATCTCCAACGTGAGTTTCGCCATACGCAACTCCAACACGCGGCTTTTCCCGATGCAAGTGGTTGATAACGGTATCATCAAGGACCCGAACTGGGCGAAGGATTACACCTACTCTCCCTCCGATTTCAAGCACTTCAACGACTATGCCAGCATCAACGACAAGACGAATACCGACAAGCGCTCCTGGAATACCAAGTACGCGCCCGAGAATACCGCCGAGATCCCGCTGGAAAAGACAAGCACCTACGCCTCTATCCGCGTGAAATTCACGCCGACGCGCTACACGAACGGGCAAGGAAAAGAGAAAGTAAATCTCAATAGCACCGACTTCTGGGTTGTCATGTACGACGACGTGGTCTACTATTTTGATGACAAGGTCGAGGCCCAAACGTTCGCGGCCGCGAGGGGTGCCACGGTAAGCGAGCAATACAAGGACGGGCACGCTTACTACAACGCGTTCATCAACGTCAAGAATGGTTGTAACGTCCTCCGCAACTCCTTTTATAACGTGAAGATATCGCTCATCATCCCTCCGGGGTCGCCAACGCCGGAAGAGGAGAATCCAGACGATAAGGTAAAAGAAGCCACAGACATCAAGGTCTCGATCGACCTCGAGGCGTGGGATTACCAGGAGGACGCGTACCCGCTGAGCTAACCGGGACGCGCGACAACACGCGACGACACGCGACGGGATGGAGATGCCCGCGCGCCTCGTCTCGCGAGAGATTCTTTAAACCTTGCCGGGATAAATCCCGACAAGGTTTTATACTGTCCCGTCGCGACGACTTGCCGGATACGTGACGAAACGTTACTTTCGCGATGATTTTACTTATAACATCGAATATAAAACATGAAAGTAATGAAAGGTATGAAAAGACAGAATCTATTTATCGCGGTAGTTTTGAGTGTCGGACTGATCGTGAACGGTTGTGCAAGCATGAGCAACACCGGAAAGGGAACTGCCCTCGGGGCTGGCGCGGGAGCGCTTATCGGCGCCGGGATCGGGGCTCTGGCAGGAAAAGGAAAAGGAGCGGCCATCGGGGCGGCCATCGGAACGGCTGTCGGAGGGGGAACGGGCGCGTTGATCGGGAGAAAGATGGACAAGCAGAAACAAGAGTTGGAAGCGCTCGAAAACGCGCGCGTCGAGACAGTGACAGACAGCAACAATCTCCAGGCAATTAAAATCACCTTCTCTAACGGTATCCTCTTCGCCACCAACAGCAGCACCCTGAGTGCATCGGCGAAGAACGACCTGGACAAGTTCGCCTTCTCGCTGAGAAACTCGCCAGACACCGACGTCACCATCTTCGGGCACACCGACAACACCGGCTCTTACGAGGTCAACCAGCGAGTTTCCAGGCAACGGGCAGAATCCGTCGCGCTGTTCCTCGTGAAAAATGGCGTCGACCAGCGGCGAATCTCTACCATCGGCAAGGCGTACGACGAACCGGTAGACAGCAACTCCACCGAGGCCGGGAGATCGCGAAACCGACGCGTGGAGATCTACATCACGGCTAACACGAAGATGATCCAGGACGCGGAAAGGGGATCCCTGAATTAATCCCTGACCATCGCCCGCTGCCAGGGAAACATCAACAAGAATAAAAATGTTCCTGCTCTCATGCAGGAACATTTTTTTTATCCCCATACCGCTCCCTCGCTGAAATATCATCGCTAACGGTCAAGCAATCGAGGTGTAACGGGGAGTGTAACGCGGGCAAAACAAGAAAAAAACGCGGGCACGAGGGATACACTGGCAAAAAACGCGACAATTAATTTTGTTCGTATTATTGTGGAACATATATTCGCGGACGAGAAACATGTATCACAAGTCGACAATGATAAAATCATGAAAAGCACAAACACCATAAACAATTCAAGAGACGCGAGACGCTCGCGGCAAGTAGAATCTTCCGTCGCCACCGGGCGGGAACACCATGCACGCCGGAATCTTTCGAGAGAAAGGTCCCGGTTTTTTATTGCCCGCGGCGTGGCGGGGGCGGCGAGGAAGATTACCGGGAGCGTCGCGCTATTACTGGCGGCGCTCTCGTTCGTCTCCTGCATCCGGGATTTCAACGGTAGCCGTAATTTTCATGCTAGCGACAGCACCGCGCTCGTCACCCTCTCGCTGATGACGCCCGCGACGCCTGCCACCCGCGCGTTCGACGAGGAAGAGATCGCGCGCGTCGACGTGCTCCTGTTTACCTCCAGCGACAAATTCTATTACCGCGCGACCGCCTCGAGCATCACTCACGTCGCGGCCGGGCAGAAAAACTTTACCGTCAAGTTGCCCGTCGGGAACGACTACAAGATGGTTGTCCTTGCCAACGCCGGGACGGCCGTTTCCGGGCTACCCATCAACACGATCGAGACCTCGGGAGCGTCCCGGGCGCAGGTGCTCGACGCGCTATCGGTCGGGCTGACCACCAACACGACCAAGTGGGACTACGACCACGAGACCATCCCCATGTGGGGGTATGACGACGACCTGGACATTGATGACTCCACGCCAGCGCCACCAGCCATCGTGAAGACCATCTCCCTTACCCGGGCACTCGCGCGCGTCGACGTCTCCGTCGGGGATGCCGGGACTGACGGTGATCTTGCCCGGGCCGCCTTCGAGTTGACGAGCGTGTACCTTTATAATTATAGTCGCGCCGGGCAGCTCGCGCCGGCCGTCGACGGGGCGGGATACAGCAGCGCGCAATGGTACGGGAACGAGGCCATCGCGCCGCACCTCCCGTCGCTTCCCGACCTCAAGGTCGAGGGGCCGACGGAACCGTACCCTGTCGACGACGCGGACAAGTTCGCGTTCAAGGGCAAGATCTACGCGTTCGAGGCCGCCGCCGGCACACCTGTCCCCGACGCGGGATGGGAAAAGAACACTTGCCTCGTCATCGGCGGGATGTA
>JAITJA010000005.1 GCA_031279175.1 Odoribacteraceae bacterium | reverse complement strand
CCATCGCGATTTCGCGAAGCGTCGCCCAAGGGGTTGGGCAGCCCATCGCGATTTCGCGAAGCGTCGCCCAAGGGGTTGGGCGAGCCATCGCGATTTCGCGAAGCGTCGCCCAAGGGGTTGGGCAAGCCATCGCGATTTCGCGAAGCGTAGCCCAAGGGGTTGGGCGGGCCATCGCGATTTCGCGAAGCGTCGCCGCGAGTTCGCGGGAGGCCATCGCGATTTCGCGAAGCGTCGCCGCGAGTTCGCGGGAGGTCATCGCGATTTCGCGAAGCGTTCCCGCGACTTCGCGGGAGGTCATCGCGCAAGCGCGATGCGTTCCCGCGATCCACTTACCTTATTATTATTCCGCGTGCCGGGGGATATCCCGGGGCAGGTGCAACTTCCTCGCCAGTTGGCAGGAAAGTTTCAAGTTTCAGGTGACACCTGACGGTCTCCACGGGCCCGGGGGGAAAGCCTGTCCGGTAAAAAAACCGGGTCGCCTCGCGTGTTATTCGAGACGACCCGGGTAGGAATGATCTTGCCCTCGCGAGACATGCCGCGGGGTAAGGCACGCGGGGAAAGAACCGTGAATCAAAGCAAACAAATCAAAGCAAACAAATAAAGACAAACGAATCAAAGCGACCGAATCAGCGCGACCGAACTCAAAGCAAACAAATCAAGACAAACGAATCAGCGCGACCGAATCAGCGCGGCAGAATCAAAGCGCCCGCAGCACCTCTCGCAGCAGCGAAGAAAGGCAGCGCGCGGCAGCCCGGGAGCGTTCGAGCACATCCTCGTGCGAGGTCGCGTGAGCGTGCGCGTGCGCGGTAGTGATATTAGTAATCACGGAGACCCCGAGACACTCCATCCCGGCGTGTCGGGCGACGATCACCTCGGGAACGGTAGACATGCCCACGGCGTCGCCACCGGTAGCGCGCAACCACCGGCACTCGGCGGGAGTCTCGAACGAGGGGCCTTGCACGCCGACGTACACCCCGCGGTGCAGTGACAGTCCCAGCCGCTCGCCGGCAAGCGCGGCCAACGAGACAAGGCGGGGTGAATAAGCGCCCGCCATCGAGGGAAAGCGAGGGCCGAGAGACGCGTCGTTCGCGCCGCGAAGCGGGTGATCGGGGAACAAGTTAACGTGATCCTCGATAATCATCAGGTCGCCCGCGCGGAAAAGCGGGTTAAGCCCGCCGGCAGCGTTCGCGACGAGCAACGTCCGCGCCCCCAGTGCCCGGGCGACGCGCACGGGGAACGCGACCTCCTGCATGGAATATCCCTCGTAAAAGTGGAAACGTCCCTGCATCACGATCACGCGTCGTTGCTCGATCTCGCCGATGACCAGGCGGCCGGCGTGACCGGGGACGGTCGAGACGGGGAAGTGGGGGATAGACGCGTAGGGGATCGCGTGACGGGCGGCGATATTGCCGGCAAACTCCCCGAGGCCGCTACCGAGGATGATGACCTCGCGGTGCTCCTTGCCGTCGAGGAGCGGGGCGAGGAAGGCGGTGGTTTCATTGATCTTGTCGAGCATGGGCGATGATTGTTTCCAGCAGGGCGTCTGCCGGGGTGATGAAACGGGGTTCGACGGGAACGTAAAAGATGTTCGCGGCGATCCCTGGCGGGAGGGGCGTGGTGGCGAGGCGCGTCGCGTCCTTCTCCGTGGTAAAGATGCAGGCGGGCGGTGGCAGGCGGCGGTAGCTCTCGACGATCCGGCGGACGTCCCGCGCGGAGAAGTAATGGTGGTCGGGGAACGCCAGCGGGACGACGCGCCCGGCGAGCGTCTCGAGGTAGCGGAGATAGGGGGCGGGGCGCGCGATACCCGTCAGGCACAGGATCGCGGCGTCGGGCGAGAGGTGGCAGGCGCTATGCCCGTCGAGCGGGACGACCGCGCCGTGGTGCATGGAAGTGAACAACACCTGTTGTCCCGCCGCCGGGCGCAGGCGGTCGATGATCTCCCGTTGTCCCGCCGGGGAGAGGGTCGGTGGGCACTTGGTGACGATGATGAAGCGCGCGCGGCGGAGGGCATGTAGCGGCTCGCGCAGTCGCCCGCGGGGGAGCAGGTGGTCGGCGTCCGGGAGGCGGTTATAGTCCGCCAGGACAATGCTGATGGCGGGGGTCACGCCGCGGTGCTGGAAGCCGTCGTCCATGATGATGATCCCGGGGCGCGGGTCGAGGTGTAGTAGTCGTTCGATGCCCCGGGCGCGGTTCTCGTCGACGGCGACGGTGACGGCGGGGAACTTGTTCTTGACCTGCGCGGGTTCGTCGCCCACGCGTCGCGGGTCGTCGCCCTCCTTGACGAGGAGGAAGCCGCGGGTGGCTCTCCCGTAACCGCGACTGATGCAGGCGACCCGGTGTTCTTTCTCGAGGGCGGCGACGAGGGCCTCGACGTGTGGCGTTTTTCCCGTTCCGCCGACGGTGATATTCCCGACGCAGACGACGGGCGTGTCAAAGCGTCGCGACGGGAGCGCGTGCCGGTCGAAGAGCCAGTTCCTGGCGGCAACACCGGCGCCGTAGAGCGCGGCGGGGAGGGAGAGCAGGATCCCGCCGGGCGTCATAGCGAGAGTTCAAACGGGAGGCGCGCGAGGATGCCGCGGGCGTTCAGGAGGCGCTTTTGCCGCTCGTAGAAGGGGTATAGCTCGCCCAGCTCGGACTTCATGACGCGTTGCTTGACCGCCACCGGGAAGTCGTCGAAGAGGACGTTCCAGAGGTTTGGTGGCTCGGGCAGCTCCTCCACGCGGTATTCCGTCAGCCCGGCTTTACCGGCGGCCAGCGCGATGGCTTGTTCCAGCCCGCCGAGCATGTCGACGAGGCCGATGGCCAGCGCGTCTTCTCCCGTCCAGACGCGTCCTTGCCCGATCTCGTTAACGGCGGTGGTGGTCATGTCCCGTCCCTGGCTCACGCGGTCGAGGAAAGTGTCGTAGGTCTGGTTGACGTGCGCTTGCATCACTTGCCGCTCGTACGGCGAGAGGCCGCGCGAGGCGACGGGCAGTGGGGACAACGGGTAGCTGCCGCCGAAGTCGCCGTGCGCGTTGGTCTTGACGACTTCCGGGTGGATGCCGATGGTCTCCTCGATGAGTTTCTGTCCGGAGAAGAAGAGGCCGAAGACGCCGATAGAGCCGGTGATGGTCGTGGGCGACGCGATGATCGTGTCGGCGGCGCAGGCGATGTAGTATCCTCCCGACGCGGCCACGTTGCCCATCGAGGCGATCACGGGCTTGACGCGGGCGGCCAGCTCGACCTCCCTCCAGATGATCTCGGAGGTATTGGCGCTACCTCCTGGCGAGTTGACGCGAAGGACGATGGCCTTGACGTCGGGATCCTCGCGGGCCTCGCGGATGGTGGTGGCCAGCGCGGGACCGATGGAGAACGTGCCTTGCTTCATGCCGATCTCGCCGAGCGCGTAGATGACGGCGATCTTCTCCTTGGCGAGGTTCGGCGTCGCGGCTTTCTCGTAGTCGTCGAACGCGACGAGGGAGAGTTTCTCGTCACTCCCGGCGGCTCGCTTGAGCTTCTCGAGCATCTGGTCTTCCCAGATCACCCCGTCGAAGAGGCCTTCTCGCGCGAGTTCTTCGGCGGTATAGAAGCGGAATTCGTCCGTCAGCTGGTTGACGCGTTCGGCGGGGATATTTCTCTCGCTGGCGATCCCCTTGACGATATTTTTCCAGCGGGATGACAGGTAGGTGGAGAGTTGCTCGCGGTTAGCGTCGCTCATCTTGTTGTCGAGGAAGGGTTCGACGGCGGCCTTGAACTTGCCGACGCGCACGACCTCGGGGTTGACGCCGAATCGTTGCAACATCTCCTTGTAGTACGACACGGTGGCGCTCAGGCCGGTGAGCAGCAGTGGCGTCCCCGGGCCGGCGAAGAGGCTGTCGGCGACGGTGGCCAGGTAGTAGCTCGTCTGCGTGTAGCCGGCGCTGGAATAGGCGTGAATGAATTTCCCGCTCTTCTTGAACTCGAGGAGCGCCGCGCGGATCTCCTCGACGAGGGCCAGGCCGCCGTCAACGTCATGGAAGTTGAGGTAGACGCCGGAAATCCGGTCGTCGGTAGCGGCCGCGCGGATCTTCTCCAGCAGGCGGTTTAACCCCGTCGGGCTTTGGCGCGAGAGGGAGAACAGGTCGAAGGTCTCGAGCGGGTTGCCGGACGGGCGATCGGTGATTGTCCCGTCGAGCGACAACTCGAGCACCGTGCCCGTCTTGATCTCGACGCCCGATTTCTTGAACGACATGACGGCAACGCCGGCAAGGATACCAAAGAAAATAATCGTGAAAACGATATTGACCACGATCACGCCGGTGATGGTGGCAAGCAGGTAGGTAAAGAATTTTTTCATGATAGTATATAATTAAGGTGTGGTGGCGCGTTATCTTCTCCGGATCTCCGCGCCGATAGCGTTTAATTTCTCTTCGATGTGCTCGTACCCGCGGTCGATCTGGTCGATATTCTCGATCACGCTCGTCCCGCGCGCCGACAACGCGGCGATCAGCAGGGCAATGCCGGCGCGTATATCCGGCGAGGTCATGTTCGTGGCCCGGAGCCTCGACTCGTGGTTCTGGCCGATCACGGTCGCGCGGTGCGGGTCGCAGAGAATGATCTTGGCTCCCATGTCGATCAGCTTGTCGACAAAGAAAAGGCGGCTCTCGAACATCTTCTGGTGCACCAGCACGCTGCCCTTCGCTTGCGTGGCCACGACAAGGAAAATACTCAGCAAGTCGGGAGTCAGGCCAGGCCAGGGCGCGTCGGCAACGGTGAGGATCGAACCGTCGATGAACTCCTCGATGACGTACTCCTCCTGGCGCGGGATAACGATATCATCCCCACGCTCCTCCACGCGCACGCCGAGGCGACGAAACGCGTCGGGAATGATACCCAGGTGGCGCGTGCCGGCGTCCTTGATCGTGATCCCAGAGCGCGTCAGGGCGGCCAGGCCGATATAGCTCCCCACCTCGATCATGTCTGGCAGGCAGCGATGCGCGCACCCGTGTAGCGACGCGACCCCCTCGATCACGAGCAGGTTCGACGCGACGCCAGACACGCGAGCGCCCATCGCGTTGAGCATCCTGCACAACTGCTGCACGTACGGCTCGCACGCCGCGTTATAGATCGTCGTCGTGCCTTCCGCCAGCACCGCCGCCATGATGATATTCGCCGTGCCCGTCACAGACGCCTCGTCAAGCAACATGTAAGCCCCTTGCAATCGCTTCGCCGACACGGTAAACAGCCCGCGCGTCTCGTCGTGCTCCACGACCGCGCCGAGCTTCTCGAAACCGAGAAAGTGCGTGTCCAGCCGGCGCCTGCCGATCTTGTCACCGCCGGGACGAGGGCTAACACCGTACCCGTGCAACGCCAGC
>JAITJA010000207.1 GCA_031279175.1 Odoribacteraceae bacterium | reverse complement strand
CGTCACCAACCGGCTGGCCGCCGACATCGCGCGAAGGGCAAAAGAGATCCCCGGGGCCGCCGACGTCAATATCAGTCGCGACGACGACAAGCCCGAGCTGCAACTCTTCCTCGACCAGGACAAGCTCTCCAGGCACGGGCTGACCACGTCACAAGTCGCCAACGTCCTGCGCAACCGCGTCTACGGGTTCAAGCCCACCAAGTACAAGGAAGAAGGCGAGGAGTACGACATCATCGCGCGCTACGAGGAAAAATACCGCTCCTCCATCGACGACCTCGAAGACATCCAGGTAACCACCGCCACCGGCGCCCGCGTGCGCGTCGGGGAGCTGGGAGAAATCAAGGAATACTGGTCGCCGCCAAACATCGAGCGTAAAAACAAGCTCCGTATCGTAAAAGTAAGCATCACCCCGGCCGCCGGGATCGCCCTCGGGGAAATCGCCGGAGAGGCGCGGCAAATCCTTGACGCGATCAGCGACGACGTCCCGGGAGACATCTCCCTCTTCATCGGCGGGAGCTACGAGGAACAACAAAAATCAAATAAATCGCTCATCCTGCTCCTCGTCCTCTCCCTCCTGCTCGTTTACATCGTGATGGCCTCCGAGTTCGAGTCCTTCAAAATGCCCTTCATCATCATGCTCTCGATCCCCTTTGCCTTCAGCGGCGTGATCTTCGCCCTGCTCCTCACCGGCACTACATTAAGCATGGTCGCGTTGCTCGGGGCCATCATGCTCGTGGGCATCGTCACCAAAAACGGGATCCTGCTCATCGACTTCATCAACCTCACCCGCGAACGGGGGGTACGCCTCTACGACGCCATTGCCACCGCCAGCCGTTCCCGTCTCCGCCCCGTCCTCATGACGGCAGTCACCATGATCCTGGGAATGTTACCCATGGCTGCCAGCACAGGCGAGGGTTCCGAAACGTGGAAACCAATGGGCATCTCTATCATCGGCGGCCTGCTCTTCTCCACCATCATCACGATGGTGATCGTACCCGTCGTCTACGCGCTCATGGACAAGAGCGGGAGCCGCGACAAGAAGAAAGCACAACAAAAACAATTCAAGTTCATGGCGGGATTTAACCCGGGAGAACTCGAGAAATAATGAAATGACATGAAAGCAGTATTTATATCTTACAACCAGGCGCTCTCCGAAAGGGTGGAGTACCTCCTGGAACGACTACAGGTGACCGGCTGGACACAATTCCCGATCGTCAACGGGAAAGGCTCGCGCGGCGGGCAACCCCGCATGGGTAATCACACGTGGCCGGAGAAAAACGCCGCCATCCTGACCATCGTCGAGGATAACGTCGTCCCCGTGATGCTGAAATATATAGAAAAACTTGACCAGGTGAATACAGAAAATGGCATACGTGCCTTTGTCTGGGAGATCACCGCGGGATACTGACCCGCTCGTTCGTCCACGTTAGCCGCCGGCCGCCCGGCGGCTTTTTCTTTCCCGGGAACGGTCGCGTCCGCTTGAAGTGCCTCGCTAACAGGGATAAATGTCTCGTTAGACTTCCAGGTTGTCTAATTAGACAAGTCGCCTGTCTAATTAGACAAGTCGTTTGTCTAATTAGATTTCTCGCCTGTCTAATTAGACAAGTCATTTGTCTAATTAGATTTTTGACTTGTCTAATTAGATTTCTCGCTTGTCTAACTAGACAAGTCATTTGTCTAATTAGATTTTTGGCTTGTCTAACTAGACAAGTCGTTTGTCTAATTAGATTTTTGGCTTGTCTAACTAAAAATATCGCCTGTCTAACTAGAATTTCGGGCCGCGCGGGGCTACTTTTTAGTCTCCTGCTGCCCGGGATGATTAGAGGAACAGGAGCGTGATGGCGACGAGCGCCATGCCGGCGACAAGCCCGTGGATGGAAAGGTGATGCGCGCCGTATTCCCTGGCGGCGGGGAGTAACTCGTCGAGCGAGATAAAGACCATGATGCCGGCGACGAGCGAGAAAAGGACGCCGGTGACGACGGGATTAACACCCGTGAACGAGATGATAAGGAAAAAGCCGACAAGCGCGCCCAGCGGTTCGGCAAGACCGGAAAGGAACGAGTAAATGAAGGCCTTGCGACGGCTGCCGGTGGCGAAGTAAACGGGGACCGAGACGGCTATTCCCTCGGGGATGTTGTGCAGGGCGATGGCGATGGCGATGGGATAGGCGACCGAGGGGTCGGAAAGGCCTGAAACAAAGGTGGCCAGCCCCTCCGGGAAGTTGTGAATGGCGATGGCCAGGGCGGAGAACAATCCCAGGCGCGTCAGGCGCGCGTCCTTCACTTCCCTCGCGTTCCCGGCGTCTCCCTCGTTCATGCTCTCCAGTGATTTCACCTCGTGCGGGTTTTCTCGTGCCGGGATCAGCTTGTCGATGATGGCGATCAGGGCCATGCCGGCGAAGAAGGCGGCGGTGGCAACCAGGGTGGCAGTGCCCCGGTCGAGCGCTCGCTCGAGGTCCTCGCGCGCCCCGGGGAAGATCTCGACGAAGGAGATGTATATCATTACCCCGGCGCTAAATCCCAGCGCGAGCGAGAGGAATCGCTTGTTTGTCCTCCGGGAGAGGAAGGCGATGGCGCTGCCGATGCCGGTGGATAGACCGGCAAAGAGGGTGAGGCCGAAGGCCGCGAGGATCGCGTGCGCGGAGAGCTCCACTGGCGATCAGGTGTTAGAGGATAATCGTTCGATGGCGACGGCAAGGCGCCGGGTGGTCTCTTCTTTCCCGAGGATTTCGATGACGTCGAAGAGGCGCGGGCCGTCGGCGAAGCCGGTGATGGCCAGGCGGAAGGCGTTCATGATTTGTCCGAGGCCGACGCCTTTCCCGGTGACCCACTCGCGGACGGCCGGCTCGGTGTTGGAGGGGATGAAGGGCTCGATTTCCTCGAGCAGGCGCGCGAGCTCGCCGAGGAGCGCGGGGGTTTCTTCTTTCCAGTTTTTCCGCGTTCCTTTCTCGTCGTAGACTCGCGGGGGGTGGAAGAAGAATCGGGCGGCGGCGTGAATGTCCTGGACGAAGTTGGCCCGTTCTTTCAGGAGGCGGCAGATTTTGACGAGCTCTTGTTCTTCGCGTCGCGTGCCCTCTGCCTCGAGCAGGCGGGCGAGCCCGGCGGCGAGCACCTCGTCTGGTTTTTCTTGCAGGTATTTGTGATTAAACCACCTGGCTTTTTCCGGGCTGAAGCGCGCGCCGGAGCGGTTGACGCGTTCCAGGGAGAAGGCCTCGCTGAGTTCTTGCAACGAGAAGAGTTCTTGTTCCGTTCCCGGGTTCCACCCCAGCAGGGCCAGCATGTTGACGAAGGCTTCGGGGAAATAACCGTCTTCCTTGTATCCACGCCATTTTTCGCCGGTGACGGGGTCCGTGAATTCCATCGGGAAGACGGGGAAGCCCATTTTGTTCCCGTCGCGTTTGCTGAGTTTCCCGTTTCCGACGGGTTTCAGGATCAAGGGGAGGTGCGCGAAGAGGGGCATGTTTTTTTCCCATCCGAGGGCGCGGTAGAGGAGCGCGTGCAGGGGGAAGGAGGGCAGCCATTCTTCCCCGCGGATCACGTGCGAGATTTCCATTAAATGATCGTCCACGACATTGGCCAGGTGATAGGTGGGCATCCCGTCGGCCTTGAATAGCACTTTGTCGTCGAGTAGTGAGGTATTAAAGCGGACTTCTCCCCGGATAATGTCCTGGAGTATGATCTCCTCGTCGGCGGGCATTTTGAAGCGGATCACGGGTTTTTCCCCGGCTTGCAGCAGTCGTTCGACCTCTTCGGCGGGGAGAGCCAGTGAGTTTCTGAGCGAGTCACGGTTTTTTGCCCCGTAGATGAACGCGTCGCCGCGGGCTTCTGCTTCTGCCCGTCTTTCGTTTAACTCTCCGGGCGGGTCGAAGGCGAGGTAGGCGCGTCCTTCCGCGACCAGTCGCGTCGTGAATTGCCGGTAGATTTCGCTTCTTTCGCTTTGTCTATACGGGGCGTGCGGGCCGCCGACGCTGACGCCCTCGTCGATGGTCAGCCCGCACCATTTTAGAGCCTCGATGATGTACTCTTCCGCTCCCGGGACGAATCGTCCCTGGTCGGTGTCCTCGACGCGGAGCAGGAAATCCCCCCCGTGGCGCCGGGCAAACAGGTAGTTGAAGAGGGCAGTCCGTACTCCCCCCAGGTGAAGCGCCCCCGTGGGGCTTGGCGCGAAGCGCACGCGTACTCGTTTGTTATTCATGATTTTCAGGAGAAGGGGCCGCGTTGAGGTTTTCCCGTTCCAGGGCTTCCCGGAGGAGCGTCTTCGCGTAGAGGATGGCCTCGCGGGAGGCTTCGCTCTTGGAGTGGATACCGCTTTTGATCCGTTCCGCGTGGCTAAACGGGGAATCGGGGCCGCTGGTCAGGAGGTATAGCGTGAAATTGAAGTGGCGGTCGCGGCTTTTGCTTGTCATGCCGAACCAGAATTCCATGCTTCGTTCCCCGACGAACACGCGTCGTTTGAACTTATACATTCGTTTTTTTCTTTTTGATGGACACGGCAATGGCAATGGCGAGCATTGCCGCGATATTGATGTAGACGGGGAACTCCTTGCTTGTCCCGTATCCCGTCTCGTGTAATGTTACTGCACTTGAGGCCGCTATCAGGAACGCTGCCAGGACGAGCAGGTAGTGTTTTATCTTTTTACTTGCCATCGCGCGTCTCTACTTCGAGGTAATTTCTCACGGGGTTGGCGTACATGGAGAGGTATATCCCGTTCAGGATCGAGCGATTCCCGTCGAGCCGCCCGATTTTCGTTTTCATGGTTTCGATGAAACATTCTTTCTCGTTGTCCGAGTAGGCGCGGACGAAGCGCGTGCTTCCGCGCATCAGGTCGTGGGCGATATAGTTATTGGGCCAGAGCTTGTAATTCCCGTGGATGACGGTATCGACGCGGTCTGCCAGCGCCGCCACGCGATCCCCGTTATTGGAATAGCGGCCGATGGCCTTCAGCTCGTTATCTATTGGTTTCCCGATGGCGAAATGCACTTTTCCTTTCTGCTCTGCCAGTCCCCGGTACATGCTCTTCATGTCGTCCTCCGGTGTTTTCACGTACTCCCCGGAGCCTCTCTTGTACAGCTCCTCGGTCTTCATGTCGTCGCATGGTTCCCACTCGTACGAGATCGCGAGCGGCACGACGCGCAGCTCCTTGAAATTCTCCGCGAACTCTTTTGGCCCGCTCATCTTGAACATCTTCAACAGGGCGTGTTGCGTGCGATCGTCCCCGTTCTTGGTGCGGCCTTCCCGTTGCGCGATCCACACCGAATTCTTCTTCGTCTCGACCAGTTTCCGGATATAGTTTGACCTCAGTCCCGCGCTGGTCACCATCTCCTTGACCGGTAGGTTTCTCTCGATGATAAAGCAGGAGTTAAGCCTCACCATGTCCGTCACCCAGTCATTGATCAGCAAGTTGCTCCCGATGGCGGCCTGGCAATACAGGTAGCCGTTCTCGATGAGGAGCGTGTTCAAGATGGCCGAGTCGAGGATGATATCCCGGTGGTTCGACACGAAGAGATAGGCCTCGTTTTTCTTCAGGTTTTCCATCCCGGAGACGGTCACGCCGCCGGTAGTTGTTCGCGTCAGCTCCTTGATTACCGGCATGAAGAAGCGCGACTGGAATTCTTCTGGCGTCGTCACCTCCTGCAACATCCCGGTGATTACCTCCTCGTTCCACCCCAGCATCCGGGAGAACAGCGAGAGGAACTCCCTCGATTCGCTCAATCTCTTGGCGGCGACCGGGATTTCCTCCCCGTCGAAGGGGCGGATATGATTAAATAAGGGATCTTCCATCGCGTGCATTTTGGGTTATCTTGTTCGTCCGGGATACGCGTCGAGTGCCCGCGCGAGGATCTCTATCGCGCGTTTCAGCTCCGTGATCTTTAGCACGTAGGCCACGCGCGCCTCGTCCTTTCCCCGTCCTGGCGTCGAGTAGAAGCCGCTGGCTGGAGCGATCATCACCGTTTCTCCCCCGTCGTCGAACTCCTCGAGCAGCCACCGCGCGAAGTCGTCGGCGTCCAGCACCGGCAACTTGACCATCGCGTAGAACGCGCCACGCGGCCGCGGGCATACCACGCCTGGGATCCTGTTTAGCGCCTCGACCATGAAATCGCGACGCGCGACGTATTCCCGGTGCACCCCCGCGAAGTAATCTGCCGGTGCTTCCAGCGACGCCTCCGCGACCAGCTGCCCGAGCGCCGGCGGGCTTAACCGCGCCATGCAGAATCGCATCACGGCGTTCAGCACCTCCCGGTTCCTGGAGATCAACGCGCCGACGCGCGCCCCGCACTCGCTGTATCGCTTTGACACGGAGTCCACCATGATCGCGTTCTCCTCGATTCCCTCCAGGCGCAGGGTGGAAAAGTGCGTCAACCCGTCGTAACAGAACTCGCGGTAGACCTCGTCCGCGTACAGGAAGAGGTCGTGACGCTTGACGATATCGGCTATCTGCTCCAGCTCCTCGCGCGAGTAGAGGTATCCCGTCGGGTTCACCGGGTTGACGATGACGATACCCTTCGTGCGCGGCGTGATCAGTCGTTCGAACTCGCTCACTGGCGGCAGCGCGAAGTTATTTTCGATATATGACGGCACGGTCTTGATAGTCACCCCGCAGATTGTCGCGAAGGAGGTATAATTCGCGTAGAATGGCTCCGGGGTAATGATCTCGTCGCCGGGATTAAGCGTTGCCATGAAGGCGAAGGTGATGGCCTCGGACCCCCCGGTTGTCACCAGGATCTGGCTCTCGTCCACGTTGACGCCGACGCCCTGGTAAAACGCGGCGAGTTTCTTCCGGTAGGAGGCGTTCCCGGCGGAGTTGGTGTACTCGAGCACTGTCCCCGTCCATTTTTTCACGGCCTCGAGGGCGACCTCCGGCGTGGGGATGTCGGGTTGCCCGATATTGAGATGATAGACGCGAATGCCTCTTGCTTTCGCTTTATCGGCAAGCGGCACGAGCCTCCGGATGGGTGAGGCCGGCATGATCTTTCCTTTTTCAGATATTTGTGGCATGGTGATTTGTTTTTTGTCGCGGGCAAATATAGGGATAATTCGGGGAATATGCTTGAGTGGGGGAGATTTTGTCCGTGCAGCCGCACCCTCCCGGGGGAGTCTCTTCTTTATCGAGCGCGTTGACTCCCTTGCTGGCACGGGAAAGAGGCTTTCCAGCAGATTCTATGGCAGAAAGACGCGCGTCTACCGGCAGAAAGACGCGTGTCTTTTGGTGAATTACACGCGTCTTTTCGGGCCCTTTTCGACGAAGAGAACACTGTTACATGACACGTTCAAAGAGTGTTAGCGAGGGGACGCCACGGTTAGTTGCCGGTACGCCGGTCGCTCTCCCACCCGCTTCACGACACGGTATAAGGCGCGTTTCCCCCTGGTATTTTGCCGTGTTTCCCGCGGCCCGGCGCCGGCTTAATTGGAACATTCCAGCGAGATCCGTACATTTGCCGGGAGCGGTAAACAGACACCATGACAAGATATCATCTCCTTCTCCTCCTTCTTCTCGCGTTCCCGGTCGCGTCCCCCGGCCAGCTCCACGTTTCCGGGAGAATCCTCGCCCGGGACGGCGC
The DNA here is from genome assembly GCA_031279175.1 of Odoribacteraceae bacterium. Taxonomy (GTDB): domain Bacteria; phylum Bacteroidota; class Bacteroidia; order Bacteroidales; family Marinifilaceae; genus JAIRKS01. The sequence goes on along the minus strand of JAITJA010000207.1, from coordinate 2,423 downwards.
GCCGGTTGCTGGAGTACACGTCGTCCGGGAAGAAGGCAGTGAAAAGACAATCAGCGACACCGCCGGGTATTTCCGGTTGACGTGCCGTCTCCCCTGCACCCTTCGTTTCTCCCACGTTGCTTACCGCGAGGAGACCCTCGTCCTGTCGGGCGACGAGGGGCCGTTCGTGGTCGTGCTCCGCGACCGCGAGAACCGTCTCGACGAGGTCATCGTCACCGGCGTTGCCACCGGCGGCAATCCCCGCGTCGCCTCCAGCCAGATCGACCGCGTGCCGGCGATCCTCGGCGAGCGAGACGTGCTCAAGTACCTCGCCACCCTCCCCGGCGTTATCACCACCAATCCCTTCAACGCCGGCATATACGTCAGGGGAGGAAATAGCCACGAGAACGGCTTCCTCGTCAACGATATGCCCATCGCCAATCCCGACCACCTCACCGGCGTTCTCTCCTCATTCGACCCCTACATCCTCGGCAACTCCACGCTATACAAGAGCGGTTTCCCGGCGCGCTATAACGGATTCCTCTCCTCCTACCTCAATATCCGCCCCGACGCCGGTAACAAGGAGCACCACGAGGGAGAGATTACCCTCGGCCTCGTCTCCTCTTCCCTGAAAGCCAAGGGGCCGTTGCTCCGGCGCGTCGCCTCGTACGCGATCTCCGCCCGCTCCTCTTACCTGCAACAGATCGCCCGCGCGTATAACCGCCGTGACTCCGCCGGGCTGATGCCCGGGTATGCCTTCCGCGACATCACCATCGCCACCGACGCGCGCCTCTCCACGGGCTGGCGTCTCTCCTCCTTCGGCCTCTTCACGATCGACGACCTCGACATGAAACTCGGGGAGAATGCCCGCTACCGCTTTCGCTGGAACACGCTCTCCGGGAATCTCCTCCTCTCCCGCGCCACCCCCGTCTCGCTCTGGACCATGCAAGTCGGGGCGCGATCCGCCTTCAGCGAGGGTAGCGCCTCGGGAAGCATCCCGATGGGCGGGGGAAATCGCTACCGCGCGTGGATGTCGCGCCTCTCGTATACCCGCTCCCTCGCCGACGGCGTTAATATACAAGCGGGCCTCAGGGGAGAACGCGACCGCTTCGAGACGGCAAGCAGGGAGGACGGGTACGGGAATCTCCTCTTCAAAAGCTCGGATAAACGATTCTCGCTCTTCGACGCGTACCTCGACGGCGATCTCCGCGCTACCGAACGCGTCGCGATCAACGCCGGCGTTAACCTCCAGTATTATCACGGCGAGACACGCGCCTCCGTCCTCTCTCCCCGCCTCAAGATCAGTTATACCGGGCCCCGCCTCTCCCTGTGGATGGATTATGCCAAGAGCGCGCAGTACCTCGGCCTCTATCCCTATTTTACCGTCAAAACGCCCGTCGATATCTGGTATCCCCTCGGGCCAGGCGATCGTCCCGCCACCTGCCACCAGCTCTCTACCGGGGCCAGCCGCAAGATCGGGCAGCGCGCCAATATCTACGCCGGGCTTTTTTACAAGAAAATGTACCGCGTCAAGGATTTTACCCGCGATAGCGGCTCCGGGTACGACGCCGCCGGGGAACGACAAATCGAGGGGACTGGACAGGCAAAAGGCTTCGAGATAGATCTCTCGTTCCACTACCGGGCACTGCACGCGAATGGCAATTACACCCTCTCCGAGTCTCGCCGCGCGTTCGCCGCCATCAACGACGGGAAGCCCTTCTTCCCTCCCTACGACGTCAAGCATAATATCGTCCTCAACCTCTTCCTCGCGATCTCTCCACGTTTCTCTTTTACCGCGCTGTGGAGCTACTCCTCGGGGGTAAACACGACCTTCCCGACGGGCGTCGTCGTCGCGCATAACCTCACCGATCCCGAGGATAAACCCGTCATCATCCCCGTCTATCAAGAACGATACAATTACCGCCTGCCCGCCAGCCATCGTCTCGACGTCGGCCTCGATCACGCCTTCTCCCGCGGGCCCCTCGCCTTCAAGCTCACCGCCGGGGCCTATAATCTCTATAATCACCCGAACCCCTCCTTCGTCTATTTCCAGCTCGAGGAGAGCAACAATTACCCGCGACTCCTCCCGCGATCGAAGGTGCTACTGCCGTTTATCCCACACGTGTCACTCCGCGTAAACTGGTAATACATGAGACCATATCTCTCCCTCCCCCTGTTCCTCCTCGCCACCGGCTGCCTGCCGGAAGAGAACCTCCCCGCCCGCGCGACAGGGAACGCGCCCGGCGATTACTTCATCGAGTGCTACTGCCGCCCGGGTAACGCGATCCGTCTCTCCGCTACCCGCGTCTTGCCCCTCGACGCCGCGCTCGATCTCGACCTCGACGTGGCGCTCGACGTGGCCGTCATCACCGGGGATACCATCCCGCTGCACTTTTTCCCTTTCCAGGGCAGCGGCGGCTTCCCGTATAATTATAGCAGCCGCG